>JAYVGA010000205.1:0-12414 GCA_043772635.1 Chitinophagaceae bacterium | reverse complement strand
TACAAAAAGGCCATGGCGTTTGGTTTATTTTGAAGTATATGAAAGTAGAGGCCAGGCATTAAAAAGAGAGAAACAAATAAAAAACATGAAGAGTAAAATTTATCTTCAAAATATTATAACAAACTGGAGACTTGTCCGGGTGGCTGAATGAGTCCCGATGCATCGGGAGAAAGTGTGTATACGGGTAACTGTATCGTCCCGATGCATCGGGACGAATCTCTCCGTCTCCGCCTCTTTGTAACCCCTTTATTTAAAGGGATTTTTGTTTGAAGTTAAACAGAAATCGAAATTTGATTTGCTGATATTATTAACAACTTCAATTTTATGATCTGCTTACTCATTTTTTCCTAAATAATTAGATCAATAAATGCATTCCTTGGTTTGGTAATTAATTGTGTAAATTATTTACATCTAATTCGGAAAATATCCGGATAATGGCATAAATAATTACATACAAAATGAGTTTTCAGAATACAATACAAGCTTACGCTGAACAGCCAATAACCAAGCAACTTCTTTTGGCTATGCTGAAGGAATACAAAAGGCCCCATGATAAGATTGACGAATTGGTGAAGCAGCAAATGTTGTTGCAAATAAAAAGAGGGTTATACATAGCAGGCCCCAAACTAAGCATTGCATCACCTGAACCGTTTCTCATTGCCAATCACCTTTATGGCCCAAGCTATGTATCCTTAGACGCTGCATTATCGCATTGGGGGCTTATTCCTGAAAGAGTGTATGAAATCAGTTCTGTTACCACCAACAATTCAAAGACATATAAAACATCGGTGGGAAGGTTTAGCTATAAGAACATGCCTTTGCCTTACTATAGCTTTGGTATAAAGCAAGTACAACTCACAAGCAAACAAACAGTATTAATGGCATCAGAGGAAAAAGCGTTGTGCGATAAAATTATTACAACATCTGGTGTATTGTTACGGAGTGTAAAGCAAACAATGGAAATATTGATTGAAGATTTTAGGATAGACGAAAGTTTGCTTCGTAAATTGGATATAACCGCTATCAGTAATTGGCTCAAAGATGCACCTAAAGAAAACAGTTTGATTACACTTGTAAAAACGCTAAAAAGTTTATGATTAAAGAATGGCTTGAAGAATATAAACCCGTTAATCAGGACGCAGCGGAACAGGCACTCCGTCAAATTATGCAGAAAATTGCATTGGCAGGGTTACAACGTAGCGGCTTTTTTGAAAAAGCAGCATTTTATGGCGGCACTGCCCTGCAGATATTTCAAGGGCTCCAACGGTTTTCCGAAGACCTTGATTTTTCATTACTGGAAGTAAATCCGGGCTTTTCATTAAAACCATACCTCAGAGGAATTGAAACAGAGTTTAGAGCATTGGGTGTAACCATTAGCATTGAAGAAAAAAACAAAACTGCAACAACAGATGTGGATTCAGCTTTCCTTAAACCTGACACTATCTGGAAAGAATTAATCATTAAAGAAATTCTACCTCAAGAATCAGTTAAAATGCGACCAACGATAAAAATTAAGATTGAAGTAGATACAAGGCCACCCCTGGGCTTTAGCACAGAAGAAAAATTGTTATTAAAACCATTTTCATTCTATGTAAAATGTTTTACACTGCAAGATCTTTTTGCTGGCAAAATGCATGCATTACTTTTTCGTAAATGGAAAGGAAGAGTTAAAGGCAGGGATTGGTTTAATATGGAATGGTATATACGAAAAGGCATTCCATTAAATCTTGATCACCTCTTAGTACGTTCCCAGGATAGTGGTGACTGGAAAGAAAAATTGATGACACAAGAGCAATTTATGACCTTGCTGCAAAATAAAATTCAGTCAGTTTCTTTTAATAGCATTCGGAAAGACGTTGTACGTTTTATTCCGGATGATAAAGTAATTGAGATATGGTCTCCTCAATATTTTAGTGACCTGGTTCAAAAAATAAAATTCAACTAAATTTAAAATTATTTTTCATGGCAAACCTCCAGATCCCTCCTTTCTTCTCCGAAAAAATCGGGGTAAACGGGATGACAGCAGTCATTCTGCATGCAACGGGACGAATCTCTCCGTCTCCGCCTCTTAATTTTAATTACGGTAGTTATTAATTCTTCCCAAATAATTTTTCTGCATTTTCCGAAGTAATATTTATCACTTCATCTACAGATACTTTTTTTAACGCTGCAATTTTTTTTACCACCTCCGTAAGATAGCAGCTTTCATTTCTTTTACCCCGGTAAGGCACCGGCGAAAGATAAGGCGCATCTGTTTCCAGCACCATATACTTCAAATTTATATGAGGTAATATATTATCAAGTCCTGAGTTTTTATAGGTAACTACGCCCCCAATTCCCAGCAAAAAATTACACGCTATAATTTGTTCTGCTTCATTAAGCGATCCTCCAAAGCAATGAAAAATTCCTTTTAAAGGTGTTTGTGAAAAGTTTTTAATAACATCGATCGTTTGCGGTAAAGCATTGCGTGTATGCAAAACCAGGGGTAAGTTGTATTGCAGGGCAAGCTCTATTTGTTTCTCCAGAGCTTTATACTGAGCATCTTTAAAACTGGTATCCCAGTAAAAGTCCAGCCCCGTTTCTCCTATTGCTGCAAAACTATGTTGTTGCAGCAGTTTCTCAATAATGTTTAACTCATTTTCATAATCTTCCTTTACAGAACATGGGTGTAAACCTATCATTGCAAAGCAGATACCCTTAAAGGTTTCCTGCAATGCAATCATGCGGTGGTGAGTAGTACTGTCTATAGCAGGTAAATAAAACCGGGATACTCCTGCTGTTTGGGCTCTGTCCAGCACAGCTTTAATATCTTCTTCAAATTCGCTGCTGTATAAATGGCAATGTGTGTCTATCATATTTCTTAAGTATTCTTAATAAAAAAAATAAATGCAAACAGGCCTTAGATTAAAGAAAAATAAAATAAAAAAAATTTTGCACAATAAAAATCTTAACCGTATCTTGGCAGGAGTTTTCATAGGGTACGGATTAAAAACGGGCCAGGGTTTCTACCCAGGCCCATTTTTTTATATTTATTTAAAGCGTAATTTTTTTAAATTCAAAGCCCTTTGCTGCAAAATATTTTAATACCCCCGGCAAGGCATACTTCATTCTTTCAGCCGCTTTCTCACTGTCGTGAAACACTATAATACTCCCCTTTCCTGCATTTAAAATTACATTACCCAAACATTGTTCTTTAGAAATCTTCTCATCAAAATCGCCACTCAGTACCGACCACATAATAGTTTTGAGCCCATACAAAGGTTGCAGCAATTGCTTTACCTGGAAATCAGAAATCCTTCCGTATGGTGGCCTGAAAAGATTACTGTCTATATATTCTTTTGTTATGCGGATATTTTCCAGATAAGCTGCATCAGGCGTTTTATTGCCCTTTAAGTGGTTAAACGTATGATTACCCACAGCATGTCCCTCTTCAATTATCCTTTTAAATATTTCCGGAAATGCCACAACATTTTTTCCTACACAAAAAAAAGTAGCTTTTGCATGATGTTTCTGTAATTCATCCAATATAAATGGTGTGTGTTCCGGGTGGGGGCCATCATCAAAACTCAGGTATATATCATTATTTACAGAAGAAATTTCCCATATCCGGCTTTTATATACTTTTTTAACCCATCCAGGCGTTTTTACAAGGTAAAACATATTGCAAATTAATTTTTAATATCCATTAAACGTATTTGACGGCAACCCGTCATAGATTAACAAAACAAAATTATAAAATTATGAAACCAACAAAACTCCTCCTCGCCGCACCATTCGCATTCTTTATGCTGTTAAGCTCCTGTAAAAAAGAAAGCAGTACCAATGAAGCTGATTCTGCCATTGAATCTACATTTGAATTAACCGCAGACAATGCCACTGCCGATTTTATGACAGAGGATGACAATGATGTTTTACTTGAAGCTGCAGAAGATAAAAATCTTTTAGGAAATTTTGCTCCCCAAACTATTGAAAGCAATAATATACTTGCATGCGCAGCCGTAACAGTAACCCCATTAAATGGTTTTCCAAAAACTGTTCTCATCGTTTTTGATTCTACCTGCACAGGTCCACGGGGCATTACCCGTAAAGGTGCCATACGTATTCTAATATCAGATTCTTTACGCAAACCGGGCAGCACTGCTGTAATGACTTTTGAAAACTATTTTGTAAATAATTTTAAAAGAGAAGGCACACATACCTTTACCAATACAAGCGTACCCGGCGGCAGAAGCTGGCAGCGCAAAGTACAGGGCGGAAAAATTACAGCACCCAACGGAAGGTTCTGGCTGCACGAATCTGTTAAAGAGGTAGTACAAACTGCAGGTGTTGCTACCCGTGAACTTTTTGATGATATATTTTCTATCACCGGCAATGCAAGTGTTACAAATGCTCAGGGAGCCACAAGAACTGCTACCATTACAGAGGCATTACAAAAAAAATACAGTTGTCATAATATTGATAAAGGCCGTATCCGTTTTCAGGCACCCAATCATTTTGCTATATTAGATTACGGCAACGGTGAATGTGACAGATTAGCTACCATATCTATTGATGGCCGTACACCAAGAATCATCACTTTACCATAATATTCTTTTTCAATTTTCAAAGCCGTTACAAATTGTAACGGCTTTTTTATTGCATACCTGCCTTAGGCAGCCATTGCAAACTTATCTTTGCAGCTTATAACAAAAAAAATATGACACAGGAAGTAAGAGTAAGATTTGCGCCCAGCCCCACCGGGGGCCTGCACCTGGGTGGAGTACGCACCGTTTTATACAATTACCTTTTTGCAAAAAAACATAACGGAAAATTTATTGTAAGAATAGAAGATACCGATCAAACCAGGTTTGTAGAAGGAGCCGAACAATATATTTTTGACTGCCTTAAATGGTGTGGTATAGAACCACAGGAAAGCCCGATGCATGGCGGTGCATATGCACCCTACCGCCAAAGCGAACGAAAGCACCTGTACAAAAAATATGCAGAAGAATTGGTAGAAAAAGGTTTTGCTTATTACGCTTTTGATACGCCGCAAGAGCTGGAAAAAATGAGAGCAGCACTTAAAACAGCGGAAAATCCTGCACCGCAATATGATGGTACCGTAAGAATGGAAATGAAAAATTCTGTTTCGCTTACAAATGATGAAACAAAAAAAT
This sequence comes from Chitinophagaceae bacterium, assembly GCA_043772635.1. Taxonomy (GTDB): domain Bacteria; phylum Bacteroidota; class Bacteroidia; order Chitinophagales; family Chitinophagaceae; genus Ferruginibacter. Next base: position 7,258 of record JAYVGA010000205.1, on the reverse strand, counting down.
TATTAAGCGAAGGTGCAAGGCATGTTATAAGAATAAAAATGCCGGTACAGGAAACCATCTCCTTTACAGACATGATTCATGGCGAAGTAAGTTTTGAATCTGAGCTGGTAGATGATAAGGTTTTATTAAAAGCAGATGGCATGCCCACTTATCATTTGGCAGTAGTAGTTGACGATTTTTTAATGAAAATATCCCATGCCTTCAGGGGAGAAGAATGGCTAAGCAGTGCACCGGTACATATCCTGCTTTGGAAATATTTATTTGGTTTGGAAAATATGCCGCAATGGGCGCACCTGCCGCTAATACTGGGGCCCAGCGGTAAGCTGAGTAAAAGAGATGGCGCCAAATATGGCTTCCCGGTTTTTGCTATGAACTGGGCAGATCCTGCAACAAATGAACTTACCGAAGGATTTAAAGAAAAAGGATTTTTGCCCGAAGCATTTATAAACCTGCTGGCCGTGCTGGGCTGGAACGATGGAACAGAACAGGAAATTTTTTCTATGGAGGAACTGGTTGAAAAATTTTCTACACAAAGGGTGCATAAGGGCGGGGCAAAGTTTGATTTTGAAAAAGCAAAGTGGTATAACCATGAGTGGATAAAAAAGTTGCCGGTTAAAGTTTATATGTTGCGGATTAAAGAATTTTTTGCATTACAAGGCTTAGTTATTTCTGATGATGTTTATTTAACTAAAGTACTGGAGCTTGTAAAAGACCGTTGCACTTTGCTTACTGATTTTTATGAGCAAAGCAAATTCTTTTTTAGTGCACCCCATGAGTATGATATTGCAAGCGTACAACCCAAATGGGACGAGGACAAAATTTTATTTTTTAATGCCTTTGCAGAAAAACTGAAGCACCTGGATAACTGGGAATTTGCTGCTTTGGAAAACGAATTTAAAACTCTGGCTGCAGAAAAAAATATTAAAGCAGGAGAATTGCAAATGATTCTTCGTGTAATGCTGGTGGGCAGTAAAATGGGGCCTGCCGTTTTTACCATTGCAGAAACAATAGGCAAAGAAGAAACGTTGAGAAGAATAGAAAATGCAGGTAAGCATTTTTCATCTTTATAAATTATTCTTATAAACTGTTAAAAAACAGTTTTTCGCTTAACATTTATTATTTTTTGCCGCACATTCACAGATTAAATCTGCGCATCTGCGGCATTTTTTTTCATAAAATTTCAGCAGGAAAGTTTTTGATCTGAATTTAAACAGCTTCTTACAAATCAGAAAGTAGTATGGAACGTTCAGTTATCCCTGTTTTTGTATGGCTTCTATAACCTTTACAAAATCTGTTTCTCCTAATTCTTCAATTAATTTTTTATCGGCATTCTCTAATGCAAACAGGCCAGCTGTATTATCATTTACCTGTGCTGCTGTACGAATGCCTGGAATAATTACCGATACTTCCGGGTAGCTTAATACATAACTCAAAGCCAGTTGTGTTTTGCTGCAATTGTATTTTTTGCATAAATCCCAAACTGGTTCCAGCGCAGCTGCACAGGCTTTTACAATTTCTGGCGTAAGCCTGTTTTTACGGTGATCATTCTCAAAAAATGAAACACCCTTATCAAATTTACCGGTAAGCAAACCAAACTGTAAAGGCATTCTTGCAATTATGCCAACCCCTTTTTCATTTGCTTTTTTTAATAAAGGCAATGCCTTTTGATTTAAGATATTTAATACCAGTTGAAATCCAGATCCTGAATTATTGTTCAGTAAATATTCAGCCTCCGGCATGGGATCAAAAGTATTTAATGATAAACCCCAGTAGCGTATTTTTCCTTCTTTTTGCAACTGCTGCATTGCAGTAATACATTGCCCGCTCTGCAAATGCTGCAGCCTTGCAGTGTGTAACTGGTAATAATCAATGCTGTCTCTTTTTAATCTTTTTAAAGATTTTTCGCAGGCTTCTATGATATAATCTTTGGAGTAATCAAAACTAAACTGTTCGTTCCTGGATACATTGCCCACCTTGGTTGCAATAATTACTTCTTTTTGTTTGCCGGTTATTTTTCCCAAAAGTGTTTCAGAATGGCCGAGGCCATAAATATCTGCTGTATCAAAAAAATTAATACCGGCATCCAGTGCAGCATGAACAGCTTTTACAGACAGGGCATCATCTGCATCGCCCCAGCCAATGGCAGTATTGCCAATCATAGCGCCACCACCAATGGCCCATGCGCCAAAACCTACTTCACTTATCCTTAAATCTGTATTGCCAAATTTTCTGAATTGCATATTGCAATTTACGCAGCTCTTGCCGAAAGAATGTATTTTGGATGCATTTCATATTGTCGCATAGGGTTGACAACTTTTATAATTAAATACGTGCCAGTATACTTTCCGAAAGTTGTCAACCCTTTTTATGCAGCAATTTGAAATGCATCCTGTATTTTCGCAACACAAGTTTTTTGTATGAACAGACCCATAAGAGTTTTAGTAGCCAAAGTAGGTTTAGATGGCCACGACCGTGGTGCCAAAGTAATAGCCACTGCACTCCGTGATGCGGGCATGGAAGTAATTTACACCGGCCTGCGGCAAACACCGGAAATGGTGGTGAATGCTGCACTTCAGGAAGATGTTGATGCCATTGGCATAAGCATACTCAGTGGCGCACACATGACGGTTTTTCCAAAGATTATGCAGTTGCTCAAAGAAAAAGAAATGAATGATGTATTGCTTACCGGCGGTGGCATTATACCAGAAGATGATATGAAGGCCCTGAATGAAATGGGTGCCGGTAAATTATTTGCCCCCGGTACAACCACTACAGAAATTGCAGATTACATAAAAGATTGGGTAAAAATGAACAGAAGTTTTTAAATTTGAACTATGGAAAAAAGAATTAAAATATTTAAATCTTTTGAAGAGCAGGAAGACTATTTTCTGGAGTACTTTTATTTACTATCCCCATCTGAAAGGTTAAAAGCCCTTGCAGAATTGCAAAAGAAAAATAACAAAGATTTTTTGAAACCCTCGCCTAAAAAAGTGACCATTCAAAAACATTTTTATTATGGACATTGAGCACCCGGAATTTTTAAATTTTTTAAACTGTGCTCAAAAAAATAAATTGAGGTATATGTGTATTGGTGGTTATGCAGTTAATTATTATGGCTACCACAGGGGTACAGAAGATTTAGATATTTGGATAGCTCCTACAAATGAAAATAAAAATTGTTTCTTTAACACCATGCTTTGTATGGGATATACAGAAAATGAATTTGCTGATATTAAAAACGAAGACTTTACTACTTACTTTATGTGTTCCCTGGGTGCAAGACCAAATGTAATTGATATAATTACTATTATTCATCATACACTAAATTTTGATGAGGCAGAAAAATCCATGTCGCTACATACAGTGGGTAATAATATTGAATTGCGCCTTGTATCTTATGATTTATTAATAATGTCAAAACTCCGTTCGCAAAGAGAAAAAGATTTTTGGGATGTTTCTAAATTAGATAAACTACGCAACAAAAAATAAATAATCACCATGAGCTATTCTAACATATTAACTTCTTTAGAAAATGGCATTTTAATAATTACTATTAACCGCCCCGATAAATTAAATGCATTAAACAAAGATGTATTTACAGATATTGATAATGCCATGGATGAAGTGTATCATAACCCGGATATTAAATCGGCCATCATTACCGGGGCCGGGCCCAAGGCATTTGTAGCTGGTGCAGATATTACAGAATTTACAACATTAGATAAAGAACAGGCTGTTACCCTTGCACAAAGAGGCCAGGATGTTTTTTTTAAAATAGAAAATAGCCCAAAACCTGTTGTGGCTGCTGTAAATGGTTTTGCCCTGGGTGGCGGCTGCGAGCTGGCCATGGCCTGTCATTTCAGGCTGTGCAGCGATAATGCAAAATTTGGCCAGCCCGAAGTAAACCTGGGTTTGATACCAGGCTATGGCGGCACACAACGTTTAACCCAACTAGTGGGCAAGGGCAAAAGTATGGAGTTGCAAATGACCGCTCAGTTAGTAGATGCTGCAGAAGCATTGCAACTGGGGCTGGTAAATTATATAACTGATGCCGGTACATTATTACAAAAAACAAAAGATATTTTATACATCATTCACAGCAAAGCACCCGTGGCCATAAGTAAAATAATTGAATGTATAAATGTAGCGGTGGTAAATAATGATAACCAAAGCGGGTACGAAAAAGAAGTGGCTGCTTTTGGAGAATGTTTTGCTACCGATGATATGAAAGAAGGTACTGCTGCATTTTTAGAAAAAAGAAAAGCAGTGTTTACCGGAAAATAAAAACTTACACTTTTTATAGTATGACTAACGCCACATTTAAATTGTATAAAAATAAAGTTGCAAACTGCTTTCTCGCAATAAGTATTATTCTTAGTGTTTTTATTATTTCCGTATGCGGAAATAATGATGTTACCACCTCGCAGTATAAAGCTAAAACCGAATTGGTTTCTTTAAAGCAAAAAAAAATTTTTAGTAACACTTCATTTTACAAATACTCCAATTCTTTAACCCAACATACATATTCCTTTTATTCAGATCATACAAATTACAGGACATCATTATTATTTTATAACAGCTTAATAAAAGTAAAAATCTATCGTATTGTAAACAGGTATTACACAGTGCCGCAAACAAATAAATTACAGGTTATAAAAAATATTGCTTTGCATACCAGCTCTATACATCCTTTTTTATCTGCTAGAGGATAACTCCTATCCTTAGCCATTTAATGGCTGTCTTCAAATTTTGTACATAATTATTGTTTTATAAAAGCAGCGGTAATACCCGATTGGATTTTATAGTTAGTCTAACTGGTATTTACCAAAGCCCAACTGCATCCAGCTATCTGGCGGGAGCCTATAATGAAATTCAGTTTGGCATAATATTAATTGTTCCTGTTTTGAAATTTATTTTAAAAGTAATGCGGGTGATCCGCATTTTATTATTTGCATGCATGTTTGCATTGTGTATGGTTATGGGTATTGCACCGGTTATACCAAAAAGAAAAGAGCCTTTTGCAATGGAAGCTGTAATGGAAGAAACAGAAAATAACATAGAAAGTGAAAAAGAAATTAACAACTACCATGCAGACAGTTAATTAAATTTAACTGTAAAATTTATCCATTCTCTTTTAAAAAATACGGATCACTTTTACAAACCTGCTTTTATAATAATTGCCTAAAGCAGTAATGGTTACTCCATACTGTCTTCCCGATGTAGAATGAATGAAACGGAGCGAATCAGCATTTTCAGTTACAATACCCATATGCCCTACTATGCGGATAGTACTATCGGTGCCTGTAAATAAAATAAGATCACCTCTTTTTGCATCGGGCACGGGAATATTTTCTCCAACATTTGTAAAATCTACAGAAGAGCGGGGAACAGCTATTTTAAAATGATTAAAAACATAGGTAATAAATCCAGAACAGTCAAAGCCCTGCGCCGGATCTGTAGAAGCATATTTGTAGGGAATCCCTACCAAAGTTTCAGCAAATGTTACTATCTCATCAGGTGATAAATTATTTGCAATAATAGCTGCAGGAGAGATCATAGGAGTGATAGCGGAATCTGCATTATCTGTTGCAGGTGTTATAATAGTATCAATATCCTCATGATCTATTTCATTTCCCGGTGCCTTAGTATTTTTATCAAAACATGAAAACAATAAACAAATGCAAATAAGAATGGATACGACTTTTAAACCCTTCATGCTGCAAAGCTATGCATATATAAGTGTGCCAGCATGCCTGCAGAGATTTTTAAATTTCTATCTTTACAAAAACAAATTTATATGCAGTACAGAATAGAAAAAGATACCATGGGCGAAGTGCAGGTTCCGGCAGATGCTTACTTTGGCGCACAAACCCAGCGCAGCATTGATAACTTTAAAATTGCACAGGACATTAACAGGATGCCCAAAGAAATTATCCGTGCATTTGCATATTTAAAACATGCTGCCGCTATTACCAACAGCGAAGCTGGCATACTTACAAAAAAAAAGGCAGACCTGATAGGAAAGGTTTGTAAAGAAATAATGGAAGGCAAACTGGATGAATATTTTCCGCTGGTGGTATGGCAAACGGGCAGCGGCACACAAAGCAATATGAATGCAAATGAAGTAATTGCTTACCGTGGCCATGTACTAAACGGCGGTAAACTCACAGATAAAGAAAAATACCTGCACCCCAATGATGATGTAAATAAAAGCCAGAGCAGTAACGATACTTTTCCTACAGCCATGCATATTGCGGCGTATAAAATTTTAATAGAATCTACTATACCCGGCATTACCAAATTGCGCAATACATTAGATAAAAAAGCCAAGGCTTTTAAAAAAATAGTAAAGATAGGGCGCACACATTTTATGGATGCTACACCACTTACGCTTGGCCAGGAATTTAGCGGCTACACTTCTCAGTTAGATCATGGATTAAAAGCCATAAAAAATACACTGGCTCATTTAAGTGAGTTGGCGCTTGGTGGCACTGCAGTGGGTACGGGCATAAATACGCCACCAAAATATGATGTAAATGTGGCCAGGCATATTGCAAAACTTACCAAACTGCCTTTTAAAACAGCCGAAAATAAATTTGAAGCGCTGGCAGCACACGATGCAATTGTAGAAGCACATGGAGCCTTAAAGACAGTGGCCGTGAGTTTAATGAAAATTGCCAATGATATCCGCATGTTATCATCGGGGCCACGCAGCGGTATCGGCGAAATTTTTATACCCGATAACGAACCGGGATCTTCTATCATGCCAGGCAAAGTAAATCCTACACAATGCGAAGCACTAACTATGATAGCCGCACAGGTAATGGGCAATGATGTTACCATTGGCATTGGAGGCTGCAACGGCCATTTTGAACTGAACGTTTTTAAACCCGTGATGATTTATAATTTTTTGCACAGTGCAAGATTAATTGCTGATGGCTGTATTTCTTTTAATGATAAATGTGCGGTGGGTATAGAACCTATAAAAGCAAATATTAAAAAACACCTGGATAATTCTTTAATGCTGGTTACTGCTTTAAATACTAAAATAGGGTATTACAAAAGTGCAGAAATTGCGCAGAAGGCACATAAGGAAGGCACTACTTTAAAAGCCATGGCAGTAAAGCTGGGCTATGTAACAGAAAAAGAATTTGATGCCTGGGTGATACCTGCAAATATGGTGGGAAATATAAAATAAGTTTAAAAAATAAAAGAGGCATTATAAAAGCCTCTTTTATTTTTAGAAGTTGTTTGAGTT
>JAYVGA010000204.1:0-11405 GCA_043772635.1 Chitinophagaceae bacterium | reverse complement strand
TGATACCCTAATAAATTTTAAGCTACAAACAGGAGGCTCCCGGGAGCCATGCGTGCACTTTATGCAGGGGTATCTGCTTATTATTTTTCATTCACCATCTAAGCCGTTCGTATCTCAACATAGTCGTTAACTTAAGGTATTGTAGAGCCGTAGGCTCGAATTTGTTTTGTAGCAACGGGTTTTAACCCGTTGCTACAAATAATATTTTACCCGAGTGCCGTAGGCACGATCCATTTTAATAATCGGCGTCTTTTTATATGCTCCAAGCCTACGGCTCTCCTATACAATTTGCTGCCTATGTTCAACGGGTTAAAACCCGTTGCTACAATATGAACCAAGCCTACGGCTTTACATTTGCATATTATAACCCTAAGTTAATGACTTAGGTGAGACACAAACAGCGGCAATGAACTCACTACCATTAAATGTTTCATTTAATATTTACCTGGATGATGGTATCAATATCATCGGCCATTACAGCATCGGTATAAATAAATGTTCCTGCTGCTGTTTGCTTAAATTTTATATTTTTTTTACCGGCCCAATCCACTGCCGACTTTATTTTGTCTTTAAAATCCGGGATAAAGATATACGGCTGTGCTGCTGGTTTTTGCAGCATGTGCACATACAATATTTTATTTTTTTTGGTAATGGTGCCCCATTCCTGAGGCGGGTAAATATTGCCCTTGGTTCCATAAATGGTTTCGCCATTTGCCTGCATCCACCGGCCCATTAATTTTAACGTATCTGTAAATTCAGATTGAATTTTTCCATTGGGCGTTGGGCCCACATTTAATAAAAAATTTACATCCAGCCCGGCAGCTTTTACCAGGTAATGAATTAATTGTTTTACCGGTTTATAGGTGGTATCGGTAATATTAAAACCCCAGGAATTATTCATGGTTTCGCAGGTTTCTACGGGCAGTTGCAAAGAGGCTTCCTGGAAACTTAAACCCGATTTATTTTCTCCCGGCAGGTCTTTTTCAAACATCTGGAAATCTTCGCCGGCAAAAGGAGACAGGTGGTGGTTATTACCAATTAAAGCCTGCGGCTGCAGCTGGTGAATAAGACGGTATATCTCTTCATATTTCCAATCTATTCTTGAGGTTCGGTCTGATGCGCCTTCCGGCTGTGTCTGATCCCAATGCCCATCAAACCAAATGCCCGCAACAGCTCCGTAATTGGTTAATAATTCTGTTAACTGGTTTTTCATAAACTGCAGGTAAGCGGCATAATTTCCTTTGCCGGTTCTGCCAGAGCCCTTACCTGTTTTGCCGGTTTCATGCGGATAATCATCCCTGCCCCAATCGAGCAGTGAATAATAAAAAAATAAGGGCATGCCCTGCCTGTGGCATTCATCTGCCATTAGTTTTACAATATCTTTTTTATAGGGAGAATTCATGATATTAAAATCAGAATATTTTGTATCCCACATGCTAAACCCATCGTGGTGGCGTGTAATGAGGGTAATGTATTTCATGCCTGCATTTTTTGCCATGCTTACCCACTGTTCTGCATTAAAATCTGCCGGGTTAAAAAAATCCTTCAGGCGTTTGTAATTTTTAAAGCTGATGTTTTTATTATTCATCACCCACTCTCCATCGCCGGGAATACTGAATGGCCCCCAATGAATAAAAAGCCCAAACTTATTATCCCGGAACTCCTGCCGGGTCTTAATATTTTCTGGAGTTGGCGTATAAGTTTGCGCCGGCAAACTCACACAAAAAAACAGGACAATAAAAAGTGTAAATAACTGTTTCATTAATTTTAATTTAAAGTTTCCGTTTTTAATTATCGCCCAGAGTTGTCAACTTTCTTTTTAAAGCAGCTCTTTGCTAAAAGTTGACAACTCCTTCGTAAGCTCTTGTATAAACATGCGCATTATTATTTTTCTCTATTTTCTGAATGATATATTTACCTACCTGCTGCCCCTGGATAACACCGTTCTCTATTGCATCCCTGTAATGAATACCACCGTATAACCTTGATACAGCAGCTTCCTGCGAAGCCTGCAAAAACGATTTAAATTTTCTTGCAGGCAAACCAAATTCTTTTTCTGTATGATCTGTAAAGGAAAAATGATCACCAAAAAAATTGGTGAGCACTGCTGCAGCCGCAGCACTAATAACACTGTGCCCCGAAGTATATTCAGGAAAAGGAGGTGTTTGCAGCAAGGGCTTCCACCTGGGATCAATCCATTTGTTGATGGCTGTTTCCGGCCTTATCCTGTTGCTCCTGTATTTTTCATCCCAGCAACTAATAAATGCATCTGCCAGGGTAATGGCCACGAGGGTATGAATAAAAACCGTTTGCTGCAAAGGGGTTTTATTTTTTAAACAGGCAATGCCCGTGATGCCTATCCAATGGCCGCCGGGAGAGATTTTTTTTAAACCAAATTCTACATGTCCTATTTGCTGCAGTGCAAAAGGATTACAATCCCAAAACTGTGCAACGGCTTTTTGCTCTTTGCTTAACCGGTTGCACACATTATATACTTCATACAATTGTTTATAAAAAACGGAATTAGCATTGGTATCAAATACTGCAGGTGAAAGCGGTTTTATCTGTTGTGCAGAATCGAGTATAAAAGTTCTTAGGCGGTTCCAGTGTGGTTCTACAGCGGCCATAAAAGCAGGCTCTGTAGGTTGCCAGTATCCCTGGCCGTTTTGTGGTTTGTATTTTGGATAACCGCTTAAATTTTTAAATCCATCTGCCTGAGCGTAGTTTAGTATTTGCTGCAGCACCGCATCTGCCAGCATTTTTGAATGGGCAACTTTTTGTGTACTCATTCCTTTTTTAGTGGCTTCTTTTAAAACAGCTTCGGCTGGTGATTGTAAGAGATAACCGGAGGGCAACAGCTGCTGCCCCATTTTTAAAACCGTATAAACAGTGGTTAGTGATACATCTGCCTGCTTTACCAAAAAGGTATCGGCGGTAACAGGGCTAAAGTGTTTTAGCACAGCACTAAAAGAAAAAACACCAGGGTTAAAAATATGCTGCACTTCGTTTGTGGCCAGTGTAACATATGTATAATAACGGCTGGCTGCTACGGGTGAGGTAACATCATCTACCATTATATTGGTTACCTGTTTTAAGGCAGTAATATAATCTTTGGATGAAAACAAAACATTGTTTTGGCCAAAGCTTTTAAAGCCTGCAACAATAAAATACAATGCAATAAAAAATTTAAGCATGATGATGATATTAGTAACTGTACATAACAGGCAACTGGTTATTTACAGCAAATACAATATTTTTTTTATTTCCCGATTGCAACAAAATAATATCCCTTACACATCCTCTTACCAGCAGGCCCGAATTCAGTTGCGGCACATAATTAAAATTTCCTTTTCCATCCCCGGTTAATAAGGTTCCGTAGCCGGCATCTATCTTTCCAATTTTTATTCTTGTCTGTTCAATATTACCGCCTAATAAAATATCTGTTTTGCCATCGCCGTTATAATCGGCAAGGGCAATAGCATACACCGGGGCATAATTAGCCTGCAGGGGCAGGCTGTGTTTAAAAAAAATGCCGTTCCTGTTTTCAAACCAAACGGTTTCAAAAAAATCTGCTTTTAATTGCTTTGCAGATTGCAATTGTTGTGGCGATAAAATTTCATTTATGGTAGCTTCCGAATAAGAATCGTAGGTAGGAAAACGCTGGCGCAGGCTCACCATCTGATCGGTTAATTCATCCCGGCTGGCCATGGGATAAGATTGTCCCTGCAGGTAATAACACAACAGCGGATCAATAGAGCCATTATTATCAAAGTCGGCATAGCACAGGGTTACAGGCTCGCCTGCATTTGCCTGCAGAATGCTGTTAGTGCCCCAGTTTGCTGCCACCAGGTCTTCATCTCCATCTCCATCAAGATCTGCAAGGGCAAGCCTGTTCCACCAGCCGGATAATGAATCGGAAAAATATTTTTGCGTAGCATTTACCAGCTGGCCATTCTTATTTTCAAAACAATTAATTTTCATCCACTCCCCGCAAACCAGCAGGTCGGGTTTGCCATCTTTATTTATATCCATCCATACGGCATCAGTAATCATACCCAATTTTTGTAATGCAGGTGCTGCTGTTGTTATGGCATTGCTGAATTTTCCTTTGCCATTATTCAGCAATAAAAAACTCTCAGGTGTTTCCGGATAGTTACCCGGAATAATACGGCCACCTACAAATAAATCAAGGTCAGTATCGCCATCCACATCAGCAGCTTTTACACAGGAGCCGCTCACTGTTTCCAGTGGTAAAGCATCATTTGATTTTATAAACAAACCGTTCTCATTTATGTAAAGCCTGTCCTGCAAAGCAGGATCGTTTGGGGTAAATGCATAGCCACCGCTTACTGTGTACAAATCCATATCGCCATCATTATCTGCATCAAAAAATAACGCATCTGTATCTTCTGATGCCATGTCTTCATTAAAATCTTTTTGAGCCGAAAGTATAAAGCCGCCATCTTTCTGCTGCAACAATAACTGCCCTGCATGGTCTTTGGCACCGCAGATATAAATATCTTCCAGGCCATCTTTATTTATATCTGCTTTGGCCATATGCGGCCCGCTGTAAGAAAGCATATTGGGCATTAAGGGCTGTATTTTAAAATCATTGGTTTCATCCTGTGCATGAGCATAAGAAATAGAAACTGATGCAGGAGAAAATATGGTTTTGTTTATAACAGGTAATGTGAAGTTCTGTGCTGTTTCTTTATAATGTACAGTGATGGATTTATTTGCAGCAATATCTTTTTTTAGTGTTTCCACTTTGCCATTGGGCCAGCGGATAAAAACAGAATCGATGACAGAAGATGGCAGGCCAATATGCATGGGCAATTGCATAGAACTTTGAAAACCATGAACAGGAAAATTTTCCTGCATTACTTTGCCGGCAGGGGTATATACTTCTACCCGTGCACCCAAAGCATTTTTATTTAGCCCGGGCATTTGCAATGCAAGGCTAAGATAATTTCCATTGCGTCCCATCTCTGCAGCATTATTGCGGTACACCGCCGCCACATCATTCATCCTGTTTATAACAAGGTCAAGGTCGCCATCATTATCAAGATCGGCATAGGCAGCACCATGAGAAAAATTTACATCCTCCAATCCCCAATCTTCTGAACAATTTTTAAACTGCAGGTTACCATTATTTTCAAAAATATAATTATGCAGCGGGGTAGATTTTATTCCGCTCAGCATCTGAAACATTCTTTCACTTTTTTCGCCACGTAAATATTTTAATCTTTCATTGGCATAAAATTTTACAAAGTCTTTATTTATCATATCCCTGCCATAGCCATTGCTTACAAAAAGATCTTTATTACCATCATTATTAAAGTCGGCAAATAAGGCGCTCCAGCTCCAGTCTGTTTTAGATATACCGCTCAGCTGCCCCACTTCGCTAAAGCTGCCATTGCCATTATTTACCTGCAGCATATTGCGCATAAGCTGATGATGAAAGCCATGCTGCACCTGGTTATTATACAATTCATAATTATCGGGTGCATATAATAATTTTTGCCGTTTGTTATCTTCGGGCAGCATATCCAGTGTATAAATATCAGGCCAGCCATCATTATTTATATCAGCAATATCTGCCCCCATAGAAAAATTAGAGATATGCCCCAGTTGTTCTTTTAAACGGTCTGTAAAAGTTCCGGTGCCATTATTAATGTACAGATAATCTTCTTCTACATAATCGTTGGATACATACATATCAGGCCAGCCATCATTATTTACATCGCTTATAATTACAGAAAGGCCATAGCCAAGCGGATTGGAAATAATACCTGCCTGGATAGTTACATCCGTAAAATGAGCCTCGCCTTTTCCCCCTCCAACAGCGGGGGAAATCATATCGTTTCTGTACAGCCTGTCGCCGGCATCTGCATCTACCATTTTTTTTACAAAGGCTGCATCAAAATTGCGGAGTTCTTTAATATTATGGTTTACAACAAACAGGTCAAGATCCCCATCACGGTCGTAATCAAAAAAAGCTGCCTGCGTGGTAAAACCTGCATCTGCAACGCCCATTTCTATTGCTTTATCTGTAAAGGAAAGCCCGGCTCCGGAGGTAATGCCATTGTTTATAAACAATTGATTTTTTCTTTTAGCTGGTTCCATATCCCCAGAAAAGCAAACATAAATATCCAGCCAGCCATCTCCATTTACATCTGCTACACTCACTCCTGTTTTCCATCCTTTATGGCCCCCGGTACCCGAAGATTTTGTTATGTCGGTAAAAGTAAAATTGCCTTTATTAATGTATAATTTGTTGGGTTGGGTATTGGCAGTAAAATAAAGATCGGTCAAGCCATCATTATTAAAATCGCCGGCTGCTACGCCACCACCATTATAAAAATATTCGTAAGTAATAATATTAAGCTGGGGAGTTTCTACAAGAAAATTATTAAAAGTAATACCGGTATTTGCAGAAGGCAGCAAAGAAAACAATTTAGGCTGCTGCGAAAAAGCTGCAGTACAGCATACAAAAAATAATATTATCTGTACCGGCAATTGTTTCATCTTTTCTTCTTTTCTTTTAGCTGAAAATATTAGTACACTAAAATATAAAATAAGCCGGGTAGTAAAAACTACCCGACTTTTTTAACCAAAACTAACTGCCTGCATATTTAAATTATTTATCCCACCAAACTTTTGTTACAAATTTATCGGCACCCTGTCTTGCTACTGCCTCGTTGTAATTGGTTCCGTTTATACCGGGCTCGCTTGAAGGGTACTGAAGCCTGCGGGGAATAACACCATTGGTATAATTACCCGGATAATTTACCGCCGTAAGCACAGGATATCCAGACCGGCGCCAGTTAGCAAAAGATTCGTGGCCATCCAGCAAAGAAGTTATCCAGTATTGTGTATTTATGGAAGCTAACTTTTGATCGGTAGTGCCTGTATATGGCAAAGCAAGCACATAAGCATCTGTTGCTGCATCGCTGATGATACCCGATGGAAGCGAATATAATTTTAACTGGTTAATAGACGACTTAACTCCATCTTTAAATAAAGTAGCTGCTGTTCCTGTTATCCAGCCTCTTTCTGCAGCTTCTGCCATTAGTAGTAATGTTTGGCCATGAGAAACAAGGATGTTTGGATCGGTAGCATCTACAAAATCTGCCCGCAATTGTGAATAGGTTTGTATTGCTCCGCCGGGTAATGTGTTGGGGTCGGTACCATTTGTAAGCCCTTTTTGAATTAAAGGATTGTCATCCTCTGTCCCGGTCGTACTCCGAACTACAGATAAAATTTTGGCTCTGGGATCGCCCAGTGCTGTTAAAGTGCCCAGGAATTTTGTAGAAAATTTAAAGGCATTATCTTTTAGCTGTACCCTTGCTCCATTGTAATAACCCAGGATATGGCTGTTGGGATTATCATATACAGTAGCAAGATGATTTATCCTGAAAGACTCATCATAAGCTGCTATTACACCTCCTGCCACTGCTTTTGCAGCCCAGGTTTTTGCAGCAGTGGCATCTGCTTTTGATAAATGCATGGCCACCCTGAGCATTATGGAATAAGCTGCTTTTTTCCACAAAGCTGTATTGCCATTATAAGAAGTAACATCTCCGTTAAAAGGCTTGGTAGCATTAAAAGCTGTAGCCGCCGCATCCAGTTCTTTCAGGAGGTCGTTATAAATATCCTGCTGCTTATCATATTTGGGCGTTAAGATAGCATCTGTATATCCCTTTGAAGCTTCAGAGTAAGGAATATCGCCATACAAATCGGTAAGCCTCATAAACGAATAGGCTTTTAATACCCTTGCAGCGCTATTGTAATTAATGTCATCAGCATTTGCCGTAGTTTTTTGAACCAGGTTAGCCAATCCTTTTATTGTTGAAGGATAGTAATCGCTCCATTGAGAATTAGAATACCCCTCATCAAAAAAATATTTATCGCCCTGCTGCCAGGCAGTAGAAGCAAATTGCTGTACAAACAAAGTAGTATAAATAAAATTGGCTCTCCAGGTGGCGTAATCATAACCCGATACATCTAAAATGCCCCGTGTAAGCAGGGAAGATGCGGGTACATCCGGCGCTGTAGTTCTGTCTGTATTGGCCTCCTCAAAATTCTTGGTACAACTTGCCAGACTAAATACGCTGAGTGCTATTAAAATAAAACATGTACGTTTCATAAATTTCATTTTTGTAATTAGAAAATAGTTGTATTAAAATTTTACATTAAGGTTAAAACCCATTGAACGGGAACTAGGGGCACCAAACCATTCCAGGCCCTGGCCGTTTCCACTGTTATAGGTTGACTCCGGATCTATATTAGGAACATATTTTTTTAGAATAGCCAGGTTGCGCCCTACGAGTGAAACAGAAAGCCCTTTAACTGCAGTTTTATTAAAAATCTTTGCAGGTATTTCATAGCTGATAATTACCTGCCGTAGTTTTATAAAATCTGATTTGTAAATAAATGGCTCTGTAATATTCAAACCTATTGACTGGTAATAAGGCTGTGCATCTACTTTGGTTGCATTTGGGTTTCCGGCTCCATCCACACCAGCGGCAATAATACCACCCTCTCTGCCCACCAGGGTATTTTTGTGTACCCCACGGTAGGTTCCAAAGTCGTTGGTGCCGGAGTATAATAATCCACCAAACTTACCATCAACCAATACATTTAAACTAAAATGCTTATAGCTGAAATTGTTGGTTAACCCAAGTGTCCATGGCGCAACACCCGAACCAAAAGCAACAGATTCTCCTCTCTGTGGCAAACCATCCTGCAGTAAAATATTTCCCTTAGCATCTCTTTTAAATTTATACCCAACAATTTGCCCATAAGGTTTACCTACTATGTTTTCTACAAAGCCTGTAAAAGACCGGGCAGAAGCTGTTCTGATGGAAGTAAGATCTTTATACAATTCTTCTACCTTGCTTTTATTGTGACCCACATTAAAAGATGCATCCCAGTTAAAAGAAGTAGTTTTTATGGGAGAGCCTGTTAATAACAATTCAACCCCCTGGTTTCTGATGGCTCCAACATTTAAAACAATGCTGTTAAAACCGGTAGTTTGAGATAGCTGGCTGGATACAATATCATTGGTAGTTTTTCTATTATAAACAGTAAAATCTACACCAATTCTTCCACCTGCAAGGCGGGTCTCAAAGCCTGCTTCATATGTAGTAAGTGTGTATGGTTTTAAATTAGCATTAGGTATTCTATCTTGCGCAATGCCTGCTACAGGATTATTACCATAAGGATTAGAGCTATACCTGTAAGATAATGCCAGTTGATATGGATCTGTATCGCCACCAACCTGTGCCCATGAACCACGTAGTTTTAGAAAATTTACCCATGATGGCATAGTTACCACATCAGATAATATAAAACTGGTTCCCACAGATGGATAAAAAATTGACCAGTTTTGGGGAGATAAAGTAGAAAACCAATCGTTTCTACCGGTAACAGTTAGATAGAGATATTTTTTAAAAGATACTTCCGCAGATCCAAATACTGAATTGATTCTTTTTTCAGAAAAGTTATAGGAAGCCCTTGAGGTTTGCAGGTTGGATGGATCATAAAAATTAGGGCCAAAAAAATTATCCCCGCTCACACCTGCCGCTTCTTCTTTACGTTCCATTCTGTTTCCACCCACAAATGCGTCAATACCAATATTTCTAAAATTCTTATTTACTCCAAGCAGCAATTCTCCATTAAATTCATTAAAGGTTCTTTTGCTAAGATCGTTTATCTGCCCGGCTGTTTGGTATTTAGTGCCATAAGGAGTAATAGCAAAATTGGTTGTGGTAAACTGATCGGCACCTATCCTTCCCCGCACATAAAGCCATTTTAATAAATCGTATTTAGCTTCTACAGATCCAATAAAACGGTCTCTCTCATCGTGTTGCTGAAATCTTTCTGTAGCCCAGTATGGGTTGGTAACATAATCATTGCCCTGCCATTTAAGTTCGCTTCCATCCGGATTGGTTAAACTTGTTTTAAGTGTTCTTACATCCAGGCTTGTAGGCAGCAGGAATACAGAAAAATTAGCATTACCCGGCGAGTCTGATAAACGTGGCCTGTTCTTTACCCTTTCTCTTATATACCGCACGCTTAAATTTACATGCAGTTTATCTATGGGGTTAAAAGTAGTATTTAGAGATAAGTTATCTCTTCTTAATGATGAATTGGGAATAAAGCTTTTATTATTAAGATCGGAAGCGGTGAAAAAATAACTTCCCTTATCCGAACCACCATTAAGCGATATGGTATTGGTAAACGATGTGCCGGTTTCATAAAAGTTTTTAAGATTATCTTTTTGTGCTACATACGGCCTGGATACCCCATCAAACTGTACTACACTGCTGCCATCTAACCTGCCGCCCCAGCTATTTAAATTTATATCTCTTGCACCATCAATAGTAGCGGGCTTATTGCCATTTACACCATGGCCATACTCATATTGCCAGTCTGTATTTGAAGTGGGTGTTTCCAAAAGAATATTGCTGTTAAATTCTACACCTATACCTTTACGGGCAGAGCCTTTTTTTGTAGTAATAAGAATCACACCATTGGAAGCCCTGGAACCATACAACGCTGCAGCAGCTCCTCCTTTTAAAACAGAAATGGTTTCAATTTCATCTGGGTTAATACTTTGAATTCCATCTCCTGCATCCTGGCCACCCCATTCTCCTGCAGAGCCACGGTTACCATTATCTATTGGCACACCATCTACCACATATAAAGGCTGATTTGTACCGGTGAGAGAAGTATTACCACGAATTACAACCCTGGATGAACCTGCAGGGCCAGTAGCTGTGGACACAATATTTACGCCTGCTACTTTACCGGCCAATCCATTTATTACATTGTTGGTTCGGGCCTGGGTAAGATCATCAACTTTTATCTCGGTTACAGAAGAACTTACCGATCTTTTTAATTTTGTTACACCCAGGGCTGTTACTACCACTTCGCCTAATTGCTGGGTATTGGAAGCTAAGGATACATTAATATTTTCAGAGCTTCCGTCCACATCAACAGTTTTTAAATCAAAGCCCACAGACGAAACTTCCAGGCTTATTTTACCAGCCGGAACAGTAAGTGCAAAGCGCCCCTGTTCGTCTGTTATGGTAGTCATAGATTTTCCTTTTACCTTAACTGTTGCAGAAATAATCCCTTTATTTTCTGCATCGGTTACCGTACCTGTGAGCGACCGGTTTTGTGCTACTGCACTAAAGTAGCCAAGTAGTGCCAGCGCTAACATTGCAAGATGTCGTTTCATACGCAATTTTTTTAGTTTGGTTTAAAAAAAATAAATTAAAAACTTAATGATCATAGTGTAAATGCGGAATGGATATTTTTATAAATTGATAAAATGGCTTTGTGTTTTACTGCGACAAAATTGTTTCCAATGAAGCAAGGCTACTTTTAGGTGTCTG
>JAYVGA010000203.1:0-2946 GCA_043772635.1 Chitinophagaceae bacterium | reverse complement strand
TGTTGCCTTCAAAAAAAATAGTTTTTATTTCTCCATGCTGCCATTTGCAATGGCGTTTAATAGCAAACCCAGGTTGGTGCTGCCAAGCGTGGCTTTGGTAAGTGATGCAGTAGTGGGTGTGCCGGCTCCAATGAGTTGTACTGCAGGGGGTTGTTTCAATGCTTTTTTCCAGTCCAGAATTTTATTGGCTATCAAAGCCACTTCATCATTAAACCTAAAACTATGGCTCAGGTGATAAACAGGAAAATCTACCTGCTGCAGGCTGTTAATGGCATAGCGCCAGCCATAAATCTGTTGGTGTATATCGCCCACAATTATTTTAATGGCCGGTTGTTTTAAAAATACATCCAGCATGGCAGCACTGGCATCCTGGCCTTCATCAAACAAAATATAATCATAAGATAAAGTGGGGTTGCTCAGTTGAAATTTCTTTAAATAAAAATCATGCGTTACTTCTATTTCGCCCTTATCCATTTTGGCCAGGGCTGCACGGGTGTACTGCTCTATTATTTTATAAAAATTAGTAACAAATGTTTTTGCTTTGGCATCGGTTATTACTTCGGCATAATTTATTTCGGGCACTTTGCTTGCTTTGCTGTTGCAGAAATAACTGATAAATTTATTTACATGGCTGGCAATAATATAATCGGTATGCCGCTCGCCGGTAGCAATGTTAAGCAACTCACACAGCTCATAACTTTTATACCCCTGCACCAGTCTGTAATGGCTGTGTTTAACGATATGATCAAAAGCCAGCGAGTGAGCCGTTTCTACTTTTACATTGCTTACTCCCGCATTTGCAAATTTTTGGATGGCTTCTGTTTTTACTGTTTTATTAAATGCCAGGTATAATATTTTGCTGCCGGCAGGGCGTGTTTTTGCATACTCAATCAGCGTGGTGGTTTTGCCACTGCCCGCCACGGCATTAATTACCAGGTTGTGGTTGGTTTTTAAAACTGCTTCTTGTTCTGGGGTGAGTTGCATAGGGTAAAATTGATAAAATATTTTAATAATTGAAACAACTTTAATTTTTCAATAGGTGAGTAAGCCTAAGCAAAAAGTATTTTGCTTAAAAAAATTATGACTTCAGGAAAATAAAAAAATTTTTAATAGGCATCTTTTATTTTAATGGGATTAAATTTTTTAAAATTGAAAATACGCATGGATGCTAAAGAATTTCTCTTTAACAAAATCTTACCTAAGCTCCATTAATCTTTTACTAAAAAAAACTTTCTCATTCTTGCGAACGGCTAAAAACCCCGGTTCCAACTATATTATGAAAAAGCAACTTTTATTTCTTCTCCTCACCGTTTTATCGGTTGCTGCATGGGCACAACCCGCTGCAAAATTTGGCGTACGTGCAGGTATAACTTATGCAGGAATGCGGGGCGATGCGGTGAGCAACCTGAATGGTTTACTCGATTTTGCCAATGGCATGATTACAACACACGACCGCACCGGATTTTTTGCGGGCACTTATGCCAGCGTGCCTTTGGGCGGAGGCATTTCGGTGGAACCCGGTTTATACTACGCCGAAAAAGGTTATGAATTAAGAGGAGATTTAACGGTGAAAGGACTTGATTTTTTAGGTGCCACTGCCAAAGCACAACTGCAGCAACAGTATATTGATATGCCTGTTTTGCTTAAAGCAGATTTAGGTGGCGGGCTACAGGTATTTGCCGGCCCACAGTTTTCTTATTTAGCCAAATCAAATTTAAAAACTACCGCAGGCATACTGGGTATAAATCTTTTAAATAAAAATATGGATGCCACCGATCAGTTTAACCGTTGGGATATGGGCCTTAGTGCTGGCCTGGGATACCAGTTGAAAAATGGTGTAAACATTACCGCTTCTTACGATTACGGACTTTCTAAAGTAGATGCCAATAAAAATGTAAACGGATACAACCGTGCATTTAAAGTAGGTCTCGGCTTTAGTTTTTAAAATAAAAAATATTTGTCCCTCCAGTGAATGAGCCTGGTTACTTCGGTAGCCGGGCTTTATTAATTTATTAAACCTCTGTAGCAAAATCAGAAAAATAGTTTAGAAGTTTAGAGGTTTAGAAGTTTAGTTTGGAGTTTTTTAAATGGTTATCTCTTGCAATTTTCAATTAAGATTTGAATCATTAAATATTAATCCTCTGCGGCAAAACAAAAAAAGTTTAGAAGTAAAGAGGTTTAGAAGATTAGTTTGGAGTTTTTAAATTTTAAATGCAAACAATTTTCGGTTAAGATTAAAGTCGTTAAATTTTAAACCTCTAAACCCCTAAACTTCTAAACCCAATAAAAACTTATCTTGCGTTCTAATTTCAATGCATGAGAGTTATTATCCTGTTAATGGCTGCATTAACCTTTGGTTATGCACAAGGCCAAACTATATTAGAAAAACTACAACTGGCCACTACACAGTTATTAAGTATTGAGCAGCAGCGGCTGCAGATAAATGAAAAAATTGAACTGCTTAAGCTGGAAAGAATTCAACAATCTTTAGATGAAATAGGTTTACCGGCTAAGCAGCCGGGTGATGAACTTGTGCGTCATGCCGCTCTTACACTGTCTTATGCCGAAAAATTTGAGCAGGCCCGCTGGGTGGCACATATTATTCCGCAGGATGTAACACAGGGTACCGTTTTTCGCACCAACGATTTTAGACCAGATGAAAAAGTAAGTACGGGTAGTGCTGTAGAGGCAGATTATTTTTTAAAGAAATTAAAGACAGACAGTACCTGGGAGTATGATGGCTTTGGCTACGACCGTGGTCACCTGGCTCCTTCTGCAGATTTTAGGTGGAGCAAAACGGCACTATCAGAATCTTATTATTATTCTAACATGTCGCCACAACTGGCAGACTTTAACCGGGGTGCCTGGGGCGACCTGGAAGATGCAATCCGTGGATATCTTTATACCAATACCAATACAGAATTGTATGTAGTTACCGGCCCGGTT
>JAYVGA010000202.1:0-7167 GCA_043772635.1 Chitinophagaceae bacterium | reverse complement strand
TAGACACTTTATATTCAGATTTTCGTGACGAATTTGGCTTTGGGAATAGGATAATTGTAAAAAAGAAAGATGGAGAAACTTTCTATCTAAATGTTAATGGGAATAAAGAAATAATGACTGATTTTCTGAACAAGGCAAATGAGTATTGGCAAGACTCTAAAAAAAATAAGACTCAATAAAAGATAATTCCCTCAATTCAAGAGCGTCGCCAATTTTTTTTCATCCAGAATTTTAATTCTCCCGTCTTTTATATCTATCAGTTTTTCGTTTCTAAAATCGCTGAGGGTTCTTATTAAAGATTCTGTGGCCGTGCCGGCAATGCTGGCCAGGTTTTCCCGGCTTATGTCTATGATAAATTCTTCGGGGTTATTTTGCTGGTATTTTTTTTGCAGCAGTACCAGTGCTTCTGCCACTTTTTTTCGCAAAGAATTGTAGGCAAGGCCAAGCAACTGGTCTTCTTTTACGGCAATATTTTTGGCCAGCAACTGTATAAATTTTTTGGCTACATCTGCATTGTTATTCACCAGTTCTTCAAAATCTTCTTTGGGTATTACGGCAAGTTCGGTTTCTTCAAGCGCCTCGGCAGTATCCCGGTAAGGGGTTTGCTGCAGCAGAGCCACATGCCCCAAAAAATCGCCGGTATTAAAAAGTTCTGTTACCAGTTCTTTACCATCATCATTGGTTTTGTAGGTTTTTATTTTTCCTTTTAAAACATAGTACAGCCTGTTGGGGTGGTTGCCCAGCGAATAAACTGTTTGTTTTTTTTTGTACGTATTTATATTCCTGTCCTGGGCCAGGGCCTGCAGCATATTTTTACCAAAAGATGTTTCCATTAAATGATGCAGGCCTTCTATACCGGGCAGGTAATCCTGCTTAAGTAAATCCAGTTTTTTAAGGCGACTGTCCACCGCATTCAGCAGTTCGGTACCATTAAAAGGTTTGGTAATATAATCATCTGCGCCAAGCTCCATGCCTTTTCTAAAATCGTTACGTTCTGTTTTGGCTGTTAAAAAAATAAAAGGGGTGTTTTTAATGGCGTCGTTTTTATGCACGGCGTGCAGTACGCCATACCCATCCAGCAGCGGCATCATAATATCGCAGATAATTAAATCGGGCTGATGTTCTATAGCTTTTTCCACGCCCACTTTTCCATTTTCGGCTGTAATAACTTTATAGCTGGAGAGCTCCAGTATTTCTGCTGTGTTATTGCGTATGTCGTCATTATCTTCTATCAATAATATTTTTTTCATGTCAGCGCTCCTTAGTGTTAAAGGTTATAATAAATTCCGTTCCTTTATTCAGCTCACTTTTACAGGTTACAGTACCGTTCATTAATTCTGCATATTTGGAAACAATATGCAGGCCCAGCCCCGTACCCTGTATATTACCGGCATTGGTGCCACGAAAAAAACGTTCCATTAAATGTTTTTGATCTTCCCTGGAAATACCTATACCATGATCTTTTACAGAAAGAATAATTTTTTTATCATTACATACCGTCTCTATTTCTACTGCATTTGCCTCTGCAGAAAATTTGCTGGCATTGGAAACCAGGTTTAATATAATATGTTTTAGCAGGGATGCATCCATTAATACACTTTCATTGCCCTGGTGCCGGCAATGAATATGCTGCTGTTTTTTTAAATTGTTTTTTATTTCTCCGGCTACAGCAATAATAAATTCCCGGATATTAAAATCGCTTAGCCTTACCTGAATTTTTCCTTCTTCTATTTTTCCCAAACTTAAAAAATCATTTAAAATATCTGTAAGCATATTTACGGATGATATAATACGCTGCAGATGTTTTTCCCGTTTTGGCTGGTCGTCTGTGGTTAAATATTTTTCTATTAAATAAGAAGAAGATAAAACAGTGCTCAGGGGTGTACGGAATTCGTGTGAAGCCATAGAAACAAATCTTGACTTAAGTTCGCTGAGTTCTTTTTCTTTTTCCAGCGATTTTGAAAGCTCTTCTTTTGATTGCGCCAGCTGGTGCATGGTATCTGTTAATTCCCTGGTACGCTGCTCTACGGTGATTTCCAGCTCATCATTCAGTTTTTCAATTTCTGTTTCTGCTTTTTTTCTTACCGTTATATCGCTGATAAAAGCAATAATATTTATTTCATTGCTGTTTTCATAATTACCCAGGCTTACTTCTACCGGAAATTCTGTTCCATCTTTTTTTACTGCAAATAAATCCATACCCACACCCATTGGCCTGCTTTTAGGATGATGCGTATAGCCATCACGGTGATGGATATGCTTTTGATGGTACCGTTGCGGAATGAGCGCTTCAATTGTTTTGCCCATAATTTCTTTAATGGTGTAGCCAAACAGTTTTAGTGCAAAAGGATTTACAGACTCAATGGTTCCATTATTGTTTACCACAACAATACCTATAGAAGCATGATTAAAAAGCGCCTCAAAGCGTTGAAATTCGTTGAATGTTTTATTTGAGGAAGACTGCATATGTAAATATAATTCACAAAAAAATGTATATAAAAATCAATCGTCATATCAATACCTGCAGCTGCTACTGGCATTTAAAATTGCTGCAAAGGGTTGTAAACTTTTTAAAAGTTGACAACCCTTTTATTGGCGACAATTGCTTATATAAATACCACTTATTTTCTTACTGCGGTTATCACTCCGGATGAATTACCTGCAAAATTGCCTGGTCATTATGCAAATGCTTCTATTTTTTCTTCCACAGTTTTGGCAATGCCATCTTCTGTACATCTTACTTTTTCTTTAGCCTTGTTATACTTATCCTTTGCTGCATCTGCAATTTTTTTTCCTGTTTCTGCTCCATTTTCCGGAGCAAATAAAACGCCGGATACTACACCTGCTGCAACACCCGCTGCTACGGCTGCCAATATTTTTATAGTATTTTTCATATAAAAAATTTATTGATTAATTAATAACGCTAAGGTATTTGCAGGGCTGTTATATACTCATGACAAGCCTCAGTGTATAAGCTGATCTATATCAGCAACAGGAAAATTCTTTTATTTCTCAAAAGGGCAACTGCCTGATTCCTATCATTAAAACAGGTGATGTAAAATATTGTTTTGCCCTGCTGCTACAGATACTTTTACATAGGTTTTTCATAGGATATTGGATGTAGAAAACGGGGCTGTATTTTTATACCGGCCCCTTTTTATTTACAGTTAACCAGCAGATACAATACTTAAAAATAAAATGACTGATGTTTTTTTGGGAGTGAGCTGAGAGTGCTTTTATCAATACAGGGGCTGAACGTAATGGTAACAATAGGTGGCATACTTAAAAAAATAATTATTCGTTTTCAAACCTCCCCGTTTTTTCTATAATTACTATGCGGTAAATAACAGGTTTAGCAGTACCGGCAAATTTTTTATGCGGGCCGGGTTCTGAAATTTGCGGTGGAGCAGCGGAATTGCTTATTTTAATATACATCATTTTGTTTACAAATAATTTCATGGCATAGTACCTCGCATGTTCGTCAGTAAGTTCCTGGTAGCGGCCCCAGGCAATTACACTTTTCCAGTTGGTAAAACTTTTCATTTCATCTACTTCAAAACATACGTCGGGGTTCTTCCGCATCATTTCTATTTTCATGCCTGCCACTGAGTGAGCAATAATAAATTTGCCATCGTAAACATAATTTATGGGTACCACATAAGTTTTTTTACCATCGTTGCACCCTATGCGCCCCAATACATTTGCTGTTAAAAAGGCTTCCATCTCATCATCAGATAATTTTCCAATCATGGCTGTGGTGCTTAAAAGTTTTAATTAATTACTGGTGCAGCGCCATTACCGGAACATGGCTATGCAATACCAGTTGTGTGGTATGACTCTGGTATAAAAATCTATCCAGCAGGCCATGGCGTTTTGGTAATACAATCAGTAAATCTATATGGTTCTCCCCTGCAAAATTTATAATGCCTTCATCCGTATTTTCGTGGGTAATAAAATGGTATTTAGGTTTTAAAGCATTCAGCATTTTCTGTAGCAGCTCCGATTCAAAAACAATTTCGGGGTCATATACATTGTGCCTGCCAGTATTTAAAATATGCAGGGTTGCATTAAAATCATGTATCAATAGTTTAATTTCCTGCACAGGTATAGTGTCCATCACTTTATCAAAATCGCAGGCAAGCCCAATTTTTTTAATGGCCAAAAACTTAGCACCAATGGGCACAGTAATTACGGGCCACATTAAATTTTTTGTTGCATACACGGTATGCCCGCCAAAAAAGAAACGCTCAGATGCTGTGGTGCCCTGGCTTCCCATTACTACGGCGTAAGGATGTATCTCTTCGCAAACTGCTTTGAGTTCATTAAAAAATGTACCCATTCTTACCAGGGTTTTAATGTGCAGTGTTTCCTTTTTATCCCGGATCAATCTTTCCCTGAGTTCGTTTACATTTTTTTCTAAACTCTGCCGCATATCCTGCTCATTCATGGCTAAGGGTATTTCGCTGTAAGTAACCGGTATTTGAAATACATGCAGCAGCACCATATCTGCATTAATTGCCAGGGCCATATCTGCGGCATAATTGGCAGCATTAAAAGCTGCCGGAGAAAAATCGGTGGCCACAAGTATTATTTTCATAAAATTATTTTTTGAGGTTAATAATATTGTATCAGCGCAATATGATGATAGTCATTAAGTAAATTTTCCTCCACAAATTCCACATCACCACCGTTTTCCAGTACTTTTTCCATTACATCATCTACCGCATCTTTTATATAGGAAAATTTGCTGTATGGTTCAATAGCTTTATAAATCACTTCGTCAATACTTCCATACTGTGCCTTGTACATAAAATTTTTTTCTACAATAAGCAGTTTGCCTTTATGGCCCATGGCTTCTCGCCACACATCCCTCATACCCGCAGCCAGTTTTTTTTGGCCGGCAGCCTCTTCTATTTTATGGAGCAAATATTTTTGTTTTACTTTTTCCCAATCAGCAATGTGTGGCTCCAGTATTTGCTTAAGTTCAGGCAATGTTTTTTCTTCGTAGTTGGCGGATACATAATTTACAACAGCTGCGGCATGTTTGCTGTGTTTTTTAAAATGACCCAGTATTTTTTTTGTGCCAAGTACAAAAAGCGGCAACGGGTATGCATTAAGAATTATATCCAGTGTATTACCGGTATGATGTAAAAACTTATCGGTTAGTATTTGTTTGCGCTGTTGTGTATCAGAAAAATTTGCTACGCTTTGGGACAGGTCATTTACGTAAAAGGATTCAGCTGTGTTGCACACAAGCACTTCAAATGTGATAGCATTATCAAGATATATACTGCTTTGTCTGCTGCTCAGCAACAGAACAAGATATTGATGTAACTGCTTTTTACTGTACAGCAAATCCCGTATTTCAAATGATTCATCCACAATAATTTTTTCTTCTACAGCTATATCTAAATACAGTACTTTTTCAAACAGGGGCGATACATAAATAGCTATACTTTTTTTGTGTGTATTAAAATTGAGGTCTTTAATTATTGTACGCAGTTTGTGCATAACCAGCATACTTATTTCTTCCGGATAATTTTCTGCCAGTTCCTGTTCTACTTTATCTGCTGCAATCCTGAGCTTATGGGTGAGCATTGCTTTTAAACTCATTTTTGGTTCAAAAGGCATAATAACTGATACTGCAGGCAGGTAATGCACTGCTTCCATTACTTCACGTATGTCTGCTGTAGCTACTGCACTCATAAACGGGTTTTTAAACAGCTAAACTACCTTTTACCTTTCCCAAATACACTGATAGCAATCACCTGGTTGTTTGATTGTGCTCAGTAACTGCTATGAAGATGCAGAGGGTGAATTTCAAATTGCCGCATTAAAAAAGGGTTGTCAACTTTTGGAAAGAATACTGACATTGAATTTGATTAAAAAAGTTGACAACGCTGTGCTACAATTATAAATGCACCCGATGCAGGTGCTATTTGTTTTTTTGGCAAATAGTAAAGTATTTTAAATTTCCGGCTGTTTAGCACGCAGAGTTTGTATTTTTATAAAAAATTATATTCATGGATGTACAAATTCATCCTTCGTGGAAAGAAGTATTAAAAGAAGAATTTACCAAGCCTTATTTTTTACAGATTGTTACTTTTTTGAGGGCAGAAAAAGCTACCGGCAAACATATTTATCCGCCAGGTCCCCTTATATTTAATGCATTTAATCAAACCCCTTTTAATAAAGTGAGTGTGGTTATCATTGGCCAGGATCCCTATCATGGCGCAGGCCAGGCACATGGATTAAGTTTTTCGGTACCCAACGGTATTAAGCCTCCTCCTTCGCTGGTAAATATTTTTAAAGAAATAAAATCGGATATTGGTATAGATATGCCGGCAGACAACGGCAACCTTACCAAATGGGCACAGCAGGGTGTGCTGTTGCTAAATGCTGCGCTTACGGTAAGAGAAGCAGATCCGTTTAGCCATGCCAAATATGGCTGGGCCGATTTTACAGATGAAGTAATTAAAAAAATTAGTGACCAAAAAGAAAAGGTAGTTTTTTTGCTGTGGGGAAAATTTGCGCAGGAAAAACAAGCCCTTATAGACGAAACCAAACACTTTGTTTTAAAAGCAGCGCACCCCTCTCCTTTTTCTGCCGACAGAGGATTTTTTGGCTGCAAACATTTTTCTAAAACCAACGAACTGCTTATGCAAAATAATTTGCCGCCTGTAGATTGGAAATTACTAACACCTTAGAAGCTGCCTAAAAATGATTGTATGAATTTCTTATTTAACCAAAAGTGGCCCCGCTTGCAAGCGTGACCACGGCGGATCGCCGCCGTTCGTGTCCCACAAACGGCTTATATGGTGAATGAAAATTCTATTTTAGACAGCTTCTTAATCCTTTACTACTTAATTTACACGATGATTTTACTAAAAAATATACTGGCAAGAATATGGGCATTATGGGGCATGCTGAGTTTTATGGTTAGTTTTCTTATTATTTTTTTACCCTCCATGGCTGCTTATCTTTTTAAGGATACAAAAAAAGGACAGGCATATTTTATTTTGGTTTCTAAATTATGGATGGATGCCTGGCTGCTGCTTATTGCCTGCCCGCTTAAGGTAACCGGCAAAGAAGTTTTTAAAAAAAATGAGTTTAATAAAATCATAATAATCCAGGTTGTATTGATATGACCATATGGGACTTCCCTTT
>JAYVGA010000201.1:0-8825 GCA_043772635.1 Chitinophagaceae bacterium | reverse complement strand
CAGCAGCAATAAAACAAACCAACCCGTTTTCCAGAAAGGGGCAATTATTGTGAAAGAATAAACAGCATCCTGTTTACTCCACAGGCCTTTGCTGTTAAGCGCTTTCACCATAAAAGTATAATTACGGGGCGAAAGGTTTTCATAGCTCACACTTCTTATACTGCCTGCGCTGGCCCAGTTGGTATCAAGCCCCTGCAGCTTATAAAAATAGCGGGTACCTTTTTCATCTGCATAGTCAAGCGCCACAAAATTAAAATTGAGCGAATTGTTATGGTAAGCAAACGCAGAGGTATTAAGCACATCCTCAATTGCTACATTTGTTTTTATTTGCCGTATGCCGGTAATATGCACTGCCGGCGAAACAGCAGTTAAAAAAAGCTCATCCGGATTAAAGGAAGCAAAACCAAAAGTGGTGCCTGCCCAAATAATGCCGTTTGTATCCTGGCAAAGGGTAATGGAATAATAACCTGGTTTTATAAACCCATCCGATTCATCAAAATTTACAACACGGTTTTTGTGTATTGGCTGCTGCCCAATAAAAGTTAGCCCCGATGAACTGCCTGCCCAAATATTATTTGCAGCATCCACCAGCAGCGTTAAATAGTACAGCGTAGCAAGCCCGTCTTTATCTGTAAGCTGCCTTATTATTTCCAGTTCATTTTTTGCATTAAAAAAACATTTCAGTATCCCCTCGCCGTTTGTGGCAATCCATACATTTCCATCCCTGTCTTTTACCATGCTGTTTACCTGCAGCCTTTTATTGTTGATGGCAACATGCTGCAGGGAATCATTCAGCAGATGAAATATTCCTTCTTCCCCGCCTAACCAGATGCTGCCGTCCGGCGCTTCAATACCCGAAAAGAATTTTGCATGTTTGGTTGTGTTGGGTTGGTACAAATATTTTTTAAATGAAACCTTATTGTTTTTGTCAACTATAATTTCACTCATTCCCTGGTCGCCAATGGCATACAATTTACCATTGACAGTTTTTAAAAATTGGCTGAACGAATTGTCATGCAATCCATACTGAACAGTAAATACGGAAGCTGTATTATTTTTGATAAGTGCCAAACCCTGGTAGCCCGAGCCGGCCCAAAGCCAGCCCCTTTCATCTTCGTACAAACATTTTATTTCTGCCATGGGCACCAGTTTTTTCCAAAAAAGGGTAAAGCCGGTATCTTTTTTTTGCAACACGGTGCCCCTGTTTAAACCCAGCAGCAGGCTGCCATTTTTTAATTGAAGAAAAGAATAATAATCCTGGTGTGCAGGAAATATGGCCGTGGCATCATACACCGTAAAAACAGCAGGTTTAATTTTTATCAATCCTTCATGCGATGCCACCCAAAAAAAATTATCTTCTTTCAGCATGTCAGATGGCCAGGTAATTCCGTGTGTGTAGGTACTGATGAACCGGGATACCACCGCTGTTTGCGGATGAAAATAATAAATTCCAAAAGTGCCCATGTACCAAATACCGGGCAGGCTGTCATTTACGCCTGGTTTGTATAAAACTTTATGCTGTATATTAGTATATACTGCATTTTCTATTTTATGTATTTCTGTTTCAACAGTATTGAAAAAAACGGTTGTTTTACTAACAGGAAAAACAGACAGAATGTGGTCACGGTCGTCTGATACGGTATGTATCAACGCTATTTTATTTTCAGTTAACCTGAAAAGGTGCAGGTGTTGTGCAATATACACGGTGCCATCAGCCGCTTTTTTTATAAGGAGCGCCATGGGGCCACCTGCATCTTTATTATTAACTTGCCATTGCGGCAGAATATAATCAGAAAGCTTAATTTTTTTTAAGCCGGCAAAGTCTATATCACCGGCAACAATTTTTGCAGGGCCGTTTGCAGTAGCCAGCCAGATGGTGCCGTCTTTTTCTGGTAAAATATCGTTTACCCCCTGTGCCAATAAGGTGGAAGCGCTGATTTTTATCAGTTCATTATTTACAAAGCAAAATAATCCGGCATCGCTGCCTATCCACAACCTGTTTTGTTCATCCTGCACCAATACATTAACACAGCCAATTAAATCATTTTTTTTTGTACGGGCATAGTTATAAAATTCATAGCCATTGTAACGGCTAAGGCCTGCGGAGGTGCCGAGCCATAAAAACCCTTTGCTGTCTTTTGCAAGGCAAATAATTTCCGAAGAAGGCAGGCCGTGTGAGGTATTGTAATACTGGTAGTGCCAGGAAGCAGGCTGCCGGGCAATAAGAGGAGTGTTACAACAAAAACTTGCTGATAAAAATAAAAGCAGTTGATATGTAAAAATTGGATTTCTCAATATGCTAATATAAAGAATTAATATGGCCGCAACAGCAGCGGCAAACCTCAGTATGGATGCTGCTGTTACGCTGATGGATATTGGTGCTTTTAATTTTTCAACAGCCAATTATCAACTATTTGCCATACTGATGCCGGTTAAAACTTTGTTTCGTTATTGGAACGAAAGAAAAATTGGGGTGATGAAATAATACTTTTCACTACCACATCACCCGTTCTTTTTTATCTTGATAAAATCATTTGCTTTGTATCCACTAAATGATGGTTTACAAAAAGGGAATACTGGTAAGTACCGGTGCTCAATGCTGATGTGTTGATATTGATGCTGCCCCTTCCGCTGCCGGATACATTTACTTCTTTTATTTTTTTGCCCGCTTTATCAGTAATAACAATGCTTGCCTGAAAATATTTAGGAGGAAGGATATACCGGATATTGGTATTATTGTTAAGTGGGTTAGGAGTGTTTTGTTCCAATGATGCAGATGAAACAGTTACATTTTGCAACCCCGTATTTTCATTTCCAGATAATTTTTTGTTCATTTCTGCTACCAGTATTTTTAATTCATCCACCTGTTTTTGCAGTTCATCATTTTTGCTGCTTAACTCCTGCACCGATTTAACCAGCGGCACCACAAATTCTGCATAGCGTAGCCCGTACAAGTCGTTCTCATTTTTTGGTGCATCCACACCGCTAAAATCATAGTTTAATTTTTTAGCAGCTTTCTCCACATCCTGCGCCACAAATCCTGTGTACAGTACCTGTTCTTTTTTATTTTTTGCTTCCGCTGGTTCCTGCATTGCTTTTTCTTCTTTTCCATCCTCCACCTGCAAAGGCTTTATTATTTTATCTGCTTCATCAAGTGTTAAATTATAGGTAACCGGTTTTAACTGGTTGATAAAATTCAACCCCGGCACATTTTCTTTAATATTCTTTTTTACCCTGCCGTCAGAAATATTTGTCCAGTTGGCATAGCCTCCAATGCTGGTTACACTGCTACTGCCGATACGAACCTGGTTGCTGGCGGTAGGTCTTGAATTATACCCGAGTGCGGTTGTGTTAGAAAGTGCCCCATTAACAGCAGTGGCAAGAAAACCTATTGCTGTATTGTTATTACCGGAGACATTATAATACAATGCATCATCTCCGATAGCAGTATTTTCAGATCCGGTTTTATTTAAATAAAGCGTATACCTGCCAATGGCAGTATTATAATTACCGGTTTTATTACCATGCATAGAATAAACACCCGTAGCTGTATTATCCCTGCCGGTGGTGTTGGAATCAAGCGACCGGTAACCTGTAGCAGTGTTATAGGAACCCGAGCTGGCGTATAAAGCAAGGTGCCCTACGGCAGTATTGAAACCAGAATTGAAAGAAGCTAAAGTAAGCGACCCAAGGGCTGTATTTCCGTTCCCGGTTGTATTATTGGTTAAAGCGTTATAACCCAAAGCACAATTATTATTTCCCATAGTATTATCATATAATGCCCCACTGCCTGTTGCCGTATTGAATATGCCTTCAAAATTATTGCGTAATGCACCGGCGCCTATTGCTGTATTATCGTACCCACTAAGATCACCAGGGTAATCATCCGGTGTAGTGGAAGTGGTTGACAAAGCACCAGCCCCTAAACAGGTATTTCCGGAATTGGTAAGATTTCCAATCCCAACTCTTACAGACTGGATATAGGCATCCCCACCCGTTACATCAAGTCTGCCCAAAGGTGTAGTTGTTCCAATACCCACCCTGCCATTTTGAAGCAGCGTTACCTGTGCTGCTCCATTATTGGTTCTTAAAAAAAGCGGGTGATTGGTAAGAGTGCCAAATAAAGCACCGCTTGCATTCAGCAAACTCCCCAGCCTTACCACGCCATCGGTATGTGCAAAGCCTGCTACACCGCTTGCCGACCTTACCGTTAACCGCTCGGTGGGGCTGGGGGTGCCAATACCAAAATTGCCGCTCTGTAACAGGATGGCCTGGGCGCTGCTGCCGTTTGTCCTAAAACACAAAGGATGGTTAGTGGACGTACCTAAATATCCGGCACTGGAACCAATATAGGTACCCAGTCTTACCACGCCATCTGTATGGACGATGCCGGGATTGGCTGTTGGGGTAAGTACCGTTAATTTCTCAGCAGGGGCCAAAGTACCGATACCCACATTGCCATTAGCTGGGAATGTATTGGTTTGGGCAATGAGGCCCATACAGCTTATTACTGGTACAGTAAAAAGCAACATCATTTTTTTCATGTTATTTTTTTTAAATTGTGATAACTGATATTTAAAACAGGCTTTTCAGATGGGAACCAGACGGCAGTAGGTTTTCTTTATAGAAATAGAATTTTTTAATATCGAATCATCAAATACTAACCATATCAATTTTGGTTAGTTAATCCTGCTTTTATTAAGGGCTCCTACAGCCTCCGGCCTTTTTATCAAATCAATATTTATTTTTTGTAAATCTTCAATTATCTGCGGCTGCTCCTGTATGGCTTTTACCATGGGTGCAATAAAATCGCTGTATCTCACACTGTATATCCCTGCATCATCTTTGTTGATAATGCCGTTATTGAATAACCAGCCTGCGATCCGATGAAAGTATTGTTGGCTGTTTCTGTGCTACCTCCTATAAGGTCGCCGAGGAAAACATTATTTTTTGCAGCATCCAGCCTTCCTATACCAATATTGTTTTGGCGAAAACTAAGCGGTACATCGGTGGTGGTGCCAATAAAACTGGTACCATCAACAGTGCTGCTGTTGCCGGTAAGTCCCCATCCGGTAGTTGCGCCTGCTGTCAGCTCCGTCCATGCAGTTCCATTATAAAACCAAAAGCTATTGGTGTCTGCGTCAAATACCAGCAACCCTTTTGCAGGCGATGCAATGGCGGTTCTTTGTGCAGTTGTCATTCTTGGCACCAGCATTCCTTTGCTGGTACTGGTTATATCCAATTGTGCGGATGCATTGGGTGTGGTGGTGCCAATGCCAACCGATTGTGCTAAAACAAAATTGTGTACTGCAATTAAAAAAAGCCCTGCACCAACTTTTTTAATAATGCTGGTTTTTGTTTGGGTGCAGATGACAGATAAAAAATTATTTTTCATAAAAAATATTACAGTGTGTAAAAGAGAAAACTAAAACTGGCATAAGTATAAAGGCCGGCTGTATAAGCAAATGCCTGTTTTTGTTGCTCTGATAATTTATTGGGAAGTGCCTGTGTTACAGTTTTGTGGTGTGTATTTAAAAACTTTATATTTATACAAACCATCATCTATATTTTGTTGTCTATATATAGCATAACCCTGTGAGTTTAATGAAAAATTAAGCATGAGATCATCATAATAAGCAAGGGTAGCTGTAAGGCTGGCAATTGTTCCCCAGGAATTGGTGGCAGGATTATATTTATAATAATCTTGATGAGAGAACGCATAAAAATCATCCTTTCCACCTCCAACATAGGCCAATCCTGAAATTACAAAAACAGATGGCTTCAATCTGCCTGCACCAGGGAAAGGAGCTTTTAAACTCCAGGCATCTGTCTGGGTATTATACTCATACAAATTTGACCGGAAAACAATATCATTTTCCCTGTTCCAATAGGCGCCATTCACAATATATCCTTTGGAGCCAATACTGAAACCACCGGCATACCCTAAAGCAACAGGAAGGTCGGCTTTTTTTGTCCAGGAATTTGTTAGCTGATCATACTCCCATGTATCTTTATAGTTTGTATAGTACGAATTACTAGTAGAATAAGAAACCCCGCCCACTATGTATCCTTTACCTCCATTTGAAAAAGTACTTACACCTTCTCTGGCAGGTCCAGAGAATTTAGCTTTTGGCATCCAGGTATTTACATCAAAATTATATTCCCAAAAATAATTGGTTAGTTTACCCTGGTAATTATAAAATTTAGCTCCTATGTAGCCTTTATTTCCCAGTGTAAACCGAAATTCCCTCCAATTATAGTCAGTATGGCCAAATTGGGGTATTGAGGAAGAAACGCTATCCCAGCTTGTGCCATTGTAAATATAAATGCGCTGCAGGGAGGAGTTAAAAAAATACGCTTTGTTATTGTAAAAAAGGGGGAAATAGCCTTGATAAGCAGTAGGAGGAAAATTTTGATGGTTCACCCAGGTATTCCCTGTGCAGGGTGCAGGGGCATTAAGGGCATTGGCTAACCTTGTTTCTGTTGCTGTTTTTGTTTCTGCTATTTCTTTTTTGCAGGCAGTAATAAATAATGCTGCAAACAGTAAAATGATAATTAACTTTCTCATAAAAAATGATTTTGTGCCTGTGCGGCTGTTGCCGTACCGGCGGTGTTTATTTGCCAAAAGCGGCGTCCTGTTGTATCATCGGTATTGCAAAAATTTTATTCCTTTTTATTTTGCTTTTTTAATTCGTTCATTTCTTTTCTCAGCAGCAACATCATTTCTTTTAATGCTGCATTTTGTTTTTCCAACGCTTCCATCTTTTGTGTTCGTTTTTCCAATGCCTGTATGGCAATAAAACTTACGCCTGCAAAATCAGCAGAGTTGATGGTAGTATCATTGCCAATGGTTCCATATTTATCTTTTCCAAATGCTGCATAAAAATCCTGCGCCATGGGGCCATAGTGTCGGAAGTTTGTTGGGTTTTGTGTTTTATAATTCCAGCTTGTGAGGTGAAAGCCTGCAATCTTTTTTAAAAAATCTTCACCGTTTATTTCTGCAAAGTTTTCTTTGGTGCGTACATCGCTGCCGGTTGTCCAGGCATTATCGCCGGCAAATAAGGTACAGCCTGTGGAGAGATTGCTGCTGGTAAATAATTTATATCCCCCGGCAAACCTTGCCCGGAAATTATTTGGGTTAGCGGAGTTCATCGTAAAGGAAGTAGAATTGTCTCCGATTACAAAACTTCCTTCCTGGTTATTGGTAGAAACAAAGTTGCCCATTGCGGTTGAAAAATCTCCGCTGGCGGTTGTATTTTTACCCATAGCTGTTGAATTATCTCCGCCAGCAGTTGTCTGACGTCCCATTGCGGTTGAAAAATCGCCACTGCCAGTTGTTTGAACTCCTGTTGCGATGGAATAACTTCCGCTGGCTATAGTTTGGAGCCCCAGTGCAGTTGAGGTAAATCCACTGGCAGTACTCAATTGTCCCATTGCAGTAGAATAGTTTCCCCGGGTGTCATTATTTAGTAATCCACTTCTGAAAGAACCGTTTTTGGTGTCAAAAAATAATACGTGACCTGTTGCCCCGGATATATCCGTTAATGAGGAGCTATTATTATACAACGATTTAAATAATAAAGAAAAGCCAATGCCTGTAGTGGCGTCGGCGTTGCTTTTAAAAATGAGATATAATTGAGTAGAATTAAAAACCCATTTGCCGGTAGTGGTATATCCATTTCCAACCGCCAGCAAAATATTAGTTGAGGAAGATGTTTCTTTAATAATTAAGGAATCGCCTGTGCCAAGCCCCATTGTTTCAGCTGTTATTTCAATACCAATAATACTGGTACCGAAGCCATCAAAACTGGCATTTGCAACCATGTTGGCCAAATAGTTTCCAGATGGTCCTCCGGGGTCAAATATTCTTCCCGCTGAGTCAGTATTTAAAAATGTAATGGTGCTTGCATTCACCATGGTTTTTGTTTGCGTCACGGTAGGTGGCGTACTAGTGGCAACCGTGGGTGCTGTTACCAGCAGGTTACCCTGCACCTCTAGTTTGTTACGTGGTTCATTGGTGCCAATGCCCACATTTTGTGCAATAAGGGCTGTTGTAAAAATCACAGCCATAATGGAAATAAATATTTTTTTCATCTCAAAAGATTTTTATTCCTTTTGCTTTTTTAATTCATTCATTTCTTTTCTCAACAGCAAAATCATTGCTTTCAATTCTGCGCTTTCGTTTTTCAGGTCAGTAATATTTTGATGCTGTATAGAACTTCTTTTCTCCAATGCCTGTATGGCAATAAAACTCACGCCTGCAAAGTCTGCAGAGTTGATAGTGGTATCATTGCCAATGGTTCCGTAATTATCTTTTCCAAAAGCTGCATAAAAATCCTGCGCCATAGGGCCATAGTGGCGGAAGGTTTTGGGGTTTTGTGTTTTATAATTCCAGCTTGTGAGGTGGAAGCTGCTTATCTTTTTTAAAAAATCTTCACCGTTTACTTCGGCGAAATTTTCTTTGGTACGTACATCGCTGCCGGTTGTCCAGGCATTATCGCCTGCGCCGAGAGAGCAGCCTGTAGAATAATTGGCACTGGTATAAAGCCGGTAGCCATTGGCAAACCTTGCACGGAAATTATTAGGCGCCGGGGAATTCATAACGGTAGTAGTAGAATTATCTCCAATTACAAACGAGCCTGCCTGGTCGTTGGTGGAAACATAGCTGCCCATTGCGGTTGAACTGGTTCCGCTGGCAGTTGTATTATTTCCCATTGCAGTTGAATTCCAGCCACTGGCGGTTGTATTATTTCCCATTGCTGTAGACCAGGAGCCACTGGCGGTTGTAAAAGAGCCCATTGCAGTGGAAAGGAGCCCGCTTGCAG
>JAYVGA010000200.1:0-3339 GCA_043772635.1 Chitinophagaceae bacterium | reverse complement strand
TCCGATGCTCACGGATTTCTAATTTTGATTTAACTTGCCTCATAAGTGACTGTTTTTTGTCAACCTATTTTAGGCATACACAACCATTCACCATTCACCTCTCACCTTTCACCTTTGACCTCTATCTACTTTTTCCTATCTTCGCCAAAATTTTTACGATATGAATCTTCACGAATACCAGGCCAAACAACTCTTAAAAAAATATAATGTTCCGGTGCAGGAAGGCATAGCATGCAATAAACCCGCCGAAGCAGAAGAAGCTTACAGGCAAATACACACTCAGTACAGCAGCAAGTTTGCGGTAGTAAAAGCGCAGATACATGCTGGTGGCCGTGGCAAGGGCACTATTGTGGGCAAAGATCAACGTGGTGTAGCCGTGGGTAAAAGTGCAGAAGAGGTAGTAAAAATTGCCGGCAATCTTTTGGGTGGTACATTGGTAACTATTCAAACCGGCCCTGCCGGCAAAGTAGTAAATAAAATACTGGTGGCACAGGATGTATATTACGAGGGCCCCAACCCTGTAAAAGAATTTTACCTCTCTATTTTATTAGACAGAACCAAAGGCCAAAATGTGATAATGTACAGCACCGAAGGTGGTATGAACATTGAAGATGTAGCACACAATACTCCCGAAAAAATATTTAAAGAATGGGTGCATCCCGGCGGCCCGCTGCAGGGTTTCCAGGCACGTAAAATTGCATTTAACCTTGGCCTCAGCGGCGAGGCCATGAAGAACTGCGTAAAGTTTGTTACCAATTTATATACTGCTTATATGGATCTGGATTGTGGCATGCTGGAAATTAATCCGCTTTTTAAAACCAGCGACGAAAAAATAATTGCAGTAGATTGTAAAATGAATGTAGATGACAATGCACTGATGCGTCATCCGGATGTGGCTGCACTCAGAGACATTAGTGAAGAAGATCCTACAGAAGTAGAAGCCGGAAAATTTAATTTAAACTTTGTAAAACTGGATGGCAATGTGGGCTGCATGGTTAATGGCGCAGGCCTTGCCATGGCTACAATGGATATGATAAAACTTAGTGGTGGCGAGCCTGCAAACTTCTTAGATGTAGGTGGTACCGCAAATGCCCAAACAGTAGAAGCCGGTTTCCGCATCATTTTAAAAGACCCTAAAGTAAAAGCAATACTCATTAATATTTTTGGCGGTATTGTACGCTGCGATAGAGTAGCCCAGGGCGTTATAGATGCTTATACCAGCATTGGAAATATAAATATTCCTATTATTGTGCGCCTGCAGGGAACCAATGCAGATGTTGCAAAAAAATTAATAGACGAAAGCGGATTAAAAGTACAGAGTGCAATTTTACTTAGCGAAGCAGCAGCGCTGGTAAATAAAGCGGTGGCTTAGGAAGCGGTTAGCAAATAGCTATTAGCCGGTACAGGATAATTAATTATAATCCTATCTTTTTTAGATAGGATTTTTTTTATGAGCCCTGCAGAAGAAACACTATGGTTCTTCATTGGTGCCTGCCCCTATGCTTGCGTAGGGGTGGCACTCTTTTACAGCATACCATTATTGAACTTTTATTTAAGCGGGTATGATTACCTCCTGCTTACTTCATCTTTTTAAAAATAAAAATGCCGGACGATTGCAAAGTGCAAATCAAATCCGGCATTTTAAAACTTTAAACAATAAACTGTTAGGGATATATTTATTGTTTAAATATTTTTTGAGTTTGTTTTTGTGTACCGTCAAAATACTGCACAAAATAAACACCCGGCGTTAATAAAGAAACAGGTATAGCTAATGATTGGGTTTGCACTGTTCGTTCCTGCATTTTTTTACCGGAAGCATCCGTTATAATAACAGCACCACGGCTGTTTAGGCCACTGATATTTATAAAATCTGCTACCGGGTTAGGCGTAACAGATATACCGGTAGCTTGTTTTGTTTTAATGATTATTACAGATGAATAATTAATGTTGCCATCCTTATCTACCATCTTTAAACGGTAATAATAAGTACCGCCTTTTAAAAGACGGTCATCGGTAAAGTTGTACAGTTTAGAAGCAGATAAAGGGCTGTTTCCGATAGTAGTAAACTGTCTTGCATCCGTGCTTCTTTCTATTTCAAAATGAGAAAAATTTAATTGCTCTTCTGTTTTCCATTTTAAATTTACTACATCATTTTTATATGATCCGCCAAAATAATTAAGCACCACTGGCAACACACAATCGGTATAAACAAAAGCTGCGTCAAAATTTCCGTAGTTACCCAGGTTTACAACATACCGGTAATCTCCGGGAGCTAATGTTACAGAACCAAACAGGTAATGCCAGGTTTCCTGTGCCGGATTTGCACCATCTGCATTGGTAAATAATCTTGTAGAAGAAGTACTCACCAGTGTGTTACCCGGCATTGAATAAATTTCAACACTTCCTGTCCAGTCCACATATGGGCCTTGTTCCCTGCTGCTGAAATATCCACCATAAGTAACGGGTACAGTTGCACCGGTTATGGTAAAATCCTGATAAATGGTGCCGCCCGCATTGGTAATATCTAAATACTGGGTACCATTCTGTGCATTATCCGGGCCACCCCCATATGCGGTTCCATTTGTACGTATTACATTAAATGGGCCACCCGTCATTGTCCAGCCGCCAAAAGTAAAAAGGCCGGTAAGATTATTTCCAATAGCAGGCTGCACAGGCGCCTCATAACCAGCATTGGTTAAAATATTTGTGCCGCATTGTGCAAGGGAGGCAGTAGAATTTAATAAAGAGTAGAACAAAATGCTGAGCGTAAGCAGATAGATTCCTTTCATGATTGGTTTTTTATTTTTATTAATATTGGATGGTAGTTTTTATTTTTCTAATACAAAAATTTATGTTAGAAAAAAAACTACACCCTATAGAACGCCGCAGACAGGCATTATAGTATAAATCACAAGAATATTATTTGTGTTTTTACGCTAAATAATTGAAAATTACAGGTAAAACTCCTTACAAAAATAAAATAATGCAATTGGTTTTCGGAGTAATAACCCGTTAAAAACAGCTAAGCCAGGCAGTAATCTTACACTTTATGATGGGGAGTAAATAAGTAGATATAATTTTTAGAAGATGTTCAAAAAATAATAAAATATAAAGGCTGTAAATTTTTTTAAACTACTTATTTGGGAGAAGATAAAAGAAATAAGCTGTAAGCAGTTTGCAGGTATTTATGCATTTTAAGTTTGCATAATTTTAATGAATATCCTGCAATTATATAGGAGTTGTTTGCAGCATGTTGTTAGAAAATGTATAGGAATTAATACTACATTTTATATGCTGCATTAGTAGAGTTCTGCAGATGAAGAATCTGCAGAACTCATT
>JAYVGA010000199.1:0-2824 GCA_043772635.1 Chitinophagaceae bacterium | reverse complement strand
GACAGCCCATTTGCACTTGTGCTTGTTACAGGATTTATTGGAGGATTAGTTGCAGGTTTTGCGGCTTTAACTGCATCGTTTATACAAAAGAAAGAAGATCAAATTTAAAAAATCTACTAAAATTACTTTTCGGATTTTTCTTATGATTGCAAAAGTGAGAGGTGAGGTTCAGATAACATATTTTCTCTTTTATGTTTTTACTAACAGTTGTGCTGCTAATTTCGTTACCAACTAAACTGTTTTATGAAAATATTTTTAACCCTCATCATTTCTTTAAGTTTCTTTAGTGCTTCTTCTCAAAAAATTTATGGAACTGTATTTACAGAAATGGGCGACCTGCTGCCCTATGCATCTATAACGGTTAAGGGCAGCTCCAAGGGCGCCAGCGCAAACGACAAAGCAAAATTTTCTTTTTTTTTGGCTTCAGGCACTTACACCATTGTTTGCCAGCATATCGGCTATAACGCTGCAGAAAAACAGGTAACCATTACCACCGATACAGAAATTAGTTTTATTCTTAAAGAACAAAAACTGGTAATGCAGGAAGTGGTAATAAAAACCGGGGGCGAAGATCCGGCTTATGAAATGATAAGGCAGGCCATAAAAAAAAGAAATCTTTATCATAAACAGGTAGATGGTTTTGAGGTAGACCTGTACAGCAAGGATCTTATAAAGCTCCGCAATCTGCCTAAAAAAATATTAGGAAAAAAAATACCAGATGCAGATAGAAAAGAAATGGGTGTAGATTCTACCGGTAAAGGAATTATTTACCTGGCCGAATCTGTAGCTACGCTATATACAAAACAGCCCGATAAGTTTAAGATGGAAGTACAGAGCAGCCGTGTGAGCGGCAGTGGTGGCTTTGGTTTTACGTTTCCGGCATTTATAAGTTTATATACCAATAATGTAAAAGTTTTTACCGATCGTATTAATCCCCGTGGTTTTGTATCTCCCCTTGCAGATGGTGCCATTGGTTTTTATAAATTTAAATTCCTGGGCACTTTTTGGGAAGATGGCAAAGCCATTAACAGCATAAAGGTTACCCCACGCAGAACTTACGAGCCATTATTTTCGGGCATTATTAATATTACTGATGATGACTGGCGCATTCACAGCCTTGATCTGATGCTTACCAAAACGGCACAGCTTGAATTGCTGGATACTTTAAAAATAACACAGCAGCATGTGCCCGTAAGTAAAGAAGTATGGAGAGTAAAAAACCAGTTGCTGTATTTTAATTTTAAAATGCTGGGTATAGATGCTGTGGGCAATTTTTTAAATGTGTACAGCAACTATACTATTGCTCCTGTTTTTAAAAAGAATTTTTTTGATAATATTATTATCAAATATGATACTGCCGTAAACAAAAGATCTAAAGCTTATTGGGATACTGTACGGCCCGTGCCGCTGGAAATAGAAGAACAGCTGGATTACAAAGTGAAGGACAGTATTTATGAATTGCATAAAGATTCCGGGTACAATAAACTTACGGTAGATTCTCTTAATAAAAAACAAGGGAAATTAAAACCGTATAAAATTTTCTGGAGCGGCATTAACCGTACAAAATACCGCACTAATAATTCTTCGGTCAACTGGGGTATAAAACCTCTTATTCCTCTTATGGAGTATAACCCGGCAGAAGGAGTTACGCTTAAAGCCAGTGGTTATCTAAACACTTACATACGCAAATGGAAAACTAATTTTTCTTTTCAACCTAATGTACGTTATGGCTTTAGCAACGGGCATTTAAATGCATGGGCCAATGTACAGTTCCGTACCAGGGATGCAGGTATAGATAAACGCATAAAACAGTACAGCTTTAATTTTGCCGGCGGCAAAAGAGTTACCCAATTTAATAAAGACAGTAAATATTTACCCTTAACCAATACAATCAGCACACTTTTGTATGGTAACAATTATATGAAAACTTATGAAAATTATTTTGGCAGCATCACTTATCAAAGGCGCTTCGAAAGCGGATTAAATTTTACCCTGAATGGCTTGTACGAAAACAGGATACCTCTTAACAATACTACCAATTTTACTTTTTTTAAAAAAGACAGCATTAACATTACACCCAACTATCCCTATGAAAAAATTGCGGCACAGTTTACAAACCACCAGGCTGCAATACTTACGGCCAGTATAAGTTTTAAACCTGGGCAGCGTTACATACAATTGCCCTATACTAAATTTGCTGTGGGTTCAAAGTATCCCACTTTTACTTTTAGTTATGCTAAAGGGTTATCAAAAGTGTTTGGCAGCGATGTTGATTTTGATAAATGGAAATTATCTGTACAGGATGATAAAAACTTCCGGCTGGCAGGGCAATTAAAATATCATTTAGGTATGGGTGGATTTTTAAATAATAAAAAAGTTTTTATACAGGACTACCAGCATTTTAATGGCAACCGATCACTGGCAGCCAGCGAATATGTAAACAGTTTTCAACTGGCCTCTTTTTATGCAAACAGTACCACAGCATCACTGTTTGTGTATGGCCATGCAGAGCATCATTTTAATGGATTGCTCACTAATAAAATTCCCCTGTTTAAACGTCTTAACTGGAACCTGGTAGCCGGCAGCAATGCATTTTATGTAAATAAAAATAATAATTATGCAGAGGTGTTTGCAGGGCTTGAAAATATTTTTAAAA
Source organism: Chitinophagaceae bacterium (assembly GCA_043772635.1). Classification (GTDB taxonomy): domain Bacteria; phylum Bacteroidota; class Bacteroidia; order Chitinophagales; family Chitinophagaceae; genus Ferruginibacter. The sequence goes on along the minus strand of JAYVGA010000199.1, from coordinate 168 downwards.
TTTTCAGGGTAGATTTTGTAGCGGCTTATGAAAATGGAAAACAAGGCAAAACCGGCATCCGCATTGGAGCAGGAGGAATATTAGGCGGCAGCGTAAAAGTGAACAGAAGCGATAACTCTGCAACGGTTAGTTTTTAAACCGGCCTTAAACCCTGGACAGCAAACCCCG
>JAYVGA010000198.1:0-2284 GCA_043772635.1 Chitinophagaceae bacterium | reverse complement strand
GCTGAACTTTGCTCTTACTTTAGAGTATCTGGAATCTGAATTTTATATAAGAGGCGTAGCTGCCCCCACATTAATTCCGGCAGGTACACCTGCTGTAGCTGCACTTACAAAAATAAAAAATGATGAAGTTGCTCACGTAGCTTTTTTAAGAGGCGCAATAACTGCAGCAGGTGGAACTCCAGTAACAAAAACTGCTGCATCTTTCGATTTTACAGCTAGAGGTAACTTCCCTACTGTGTTTACTGATTATGATGTATTTCTTGCAGTAGCACAAACATTTGAAGACACAGGTGTGAGAGCTTATAAGGGCCAGGCAGGAAATTTAATGTCTAACAACGATGTGCTTACTGCTGCATTAACTATTCACTCAGTAGAAGCAAGGCATGCTGCTCATATACGATATATGAGAAGAGCAAGGCAAACAGCTAACCCTGCAAATGGTTTATATGTTGGTGTAATAAAGCCATGGATAACTCTTAAAAACAGCAATATTGGAACAGCCGCTGTGCAGGCAAGTTATAATGGTGAGGAAATAACCACACAGGCAGGTGTAAATATTTTAAATGTAGGTGGACAAACTTTTACTGCCGAAGCAGCATCAGAAGCTTTTGATGAACCATTATCAAGAACAGAAGTGGAAGCTATTGTAGCACCGTTTATAATATAATTTAAAATACTATAATTTATTAATGGCTATGTAAAAATTACATAGCCATTTTTTTTGCACTGATACATTAAATGCAAAATATAAAAGGCGTATCAATTTTAAAATTGATACGCCTTTTTATTTTATAGGTATAAGATTGAATAAGTTTTATGCAATAAAAAACCCGGCTGCTAAGCCAGGTTTTTTTACAGGTTAATATTTTAATTATGCTTTTGCAGTTACCATTTCTTCTTTTACAGAAGAACCTTCTTTCATACCCTGCTCAATTTCGCTGGTTACATGATCTTTGGCATCTTTAAATTCTCTGATACCTTTTCCAACACCACGCATTAATTCAGGAATTTTTTTACCTCCAAATAATAATAGCGCAATTATTACAATGAAGATCCACTCAGAACCTCCGGGCATGGAGAATAATAAAGTGTTTGTAGGGATACTGTTAATCATAAAATTAAATTTATCGTTATAAAAAATATTTATTGCAAAGCTATCTATAAATTATAGCCACAATCACTTAATTTACGATTTAATAGCAAGATTGGTTTTAAAAAAAAATTAAAATAATACTATGGCATACTGGCTTGTAAAATCTGAACCTTTTAAGTATAGTTGGGGTCAGCTTGTGGCAGACAAAAAAACTTTGTGGGAAGGTGTAAGAAATTATGCAGCACGTAATAACCTTAGGGCTATGAAGAAAAATGATAAAGTGTTTTTTTATCACAGCAATGAGGGGGTAGAAATAATAGGTATTGCCAAAGTTTCAAAAGAATATTTTCAGGATCCTACTACAGAAGACGAAGCATGGGTTGTAGTGGAACTGAAACCATTTAAAAAATTGAAAAAACCTGTGCCACTGGCCAGCATTAAAAAAGATGAACGATTGGCACAAATGGATTTAGTAAGACTGGGCAGGCTTTCTGTGCAAACTGTAAAAGAAGAAGAATGGAATATTGTTATGCAAATGGCGGGAGAATAGCAGAAAATAAGTGGCAGGATTTTTATCAGATTTTAAACCCACCCATTGGCCAGCACATCTGCAATATGAATTGTTTGAATAGGCAGGGTTTTATTTTTTATGATACCATCTAATTGCATCAGGCAACTGAGGTCTGTAGAAATTATATGAGATGCCCCGGTGGCCAAAGCATTGGTTAATTTCTGATCGGCCATAGCTGTGGATATACCATCAAATTTTACGGCAAATGTTCCGCCAAAACCACAGCAGGTTTCATTATCGTTCATCTCTACCAGCTCCAATCCTTTTACATGACTTAATAATTTTCGGGGGCCTGTTTTAATTTTGCATTCTCTCAGTGCTGCACAGCTATCATGATAAGTTGCTTTGGCATTCAACACGGCACCAAAATTTTCTATTTTTAAAACATCGGTTAAAAACTCTGTAAACTCATAAGCCCGCTTGCCCAGTTTTTTTACATCGTTGTGTGCTGCAGAATTATCAAATAATTTTGGATAATAATTTCTTAAAAATCCTGTGCAACTGGCACTGGGTGAAACGATGTAATCATCGTTATCAAAATCTTTTAAAAACTTTGAGGCCACGGCCTTGCTTTCATCGTTAAACCCTGCATTAAATGCCGGTTGTCCGCAGCAGGTTTG
>JAYVGA010000197.1:0-30990 GCA_043772635.1 Chitinophagaceae bacterium | reverse complement strand
TTTGAACAGACAATTAACCAATACATCGGTTTAAAAGGTATAGAAAGAACTATCACTCAAATTATATTTCAATACCTCGAAAAAATTGGTATCCTCTGGTTAACCAATCATATTAACCCTGCCCAGGAGCACCTGGTAACAAATATTATACGGCAAAAACTCATTGCAGGAATTGAAACGGTAAAAGCAACACTTAAATCCGATACCAAAGTTTTGCTTTTTTTGCCGGAGGGAGAATATCATGAACTTGGCCTCCTTTTTATGTATTTCCTTTTAAAAAGCCGGGGCATTTATGTTATCTATCTTGGTGCCAATGTTCCGCTTAAAGATGTAGAATACGTGGTAAATTATAAAAAGCCAGATTACCTGTACTGTCATCTTACCACCGTTGGGCAGAATTTTAATTTTGAAAAATTTTTAAATAATGTTACTCAAAAATTTAAAGGAATACCTATCATAATTTCCGGCCAGTTAACCAATACTTATGAAAAGAAAATACAGGCACCCATCAATTTTAAAAGATCATTTCCTGAGGTAATGGAGTTTGTTACCACATTGTAAAAATTTAATATGTTTAAAAAAAATTGCCCTTTTATTACAAAGGGTATTTTTTTTATCAAAAATACTGTTTAACTTTGATGTATTAAAACTTAAACAAAATGTCAAGCATAGAATTTAACCAGATGTTGCTTAGTAACGCAGATTACTTAAAACCCTTTGCTTTTACTCTTACCCGGGATTTTGAATCTGCCCGTGATCTTTTACAGGAAACCCTTTATCGTGCGCTGGCCAATAAAGAAAAATACCATGCAGGCACTAATATTAAAGCATGGATGTATACCATTATGCGTAATATTTTTATAAACGATTACCGTAAAAAAATCCGGCAGCACACCATATTCGACAGTACACCTAACGATTTTTTGCTCAATCACAATCAAACAGCCGTAGCAAATGCTGCAGAGATTAATCTTAAATTAAAAGACATACAATCTTCTATTCATGAGCTGCCCGATATTTTTAAACATCCTTTTGTAATGTATTTTGAAGGATACAAATACAATGAAATTGCAGTGTTACTAAATGAGCCATTGGGTACCATAAAAAGCAGGATACACTTTGCACGTAAGCTACTTAAAGAACAAATGAACAGGTACTGATCTTTAAACCCATTTTATTTTTCAATATCCTTATTTTGCACCTGTGAAAAAAGTAGTAATCATCGGAAGCGGATTTGCAGGAATGTCTGCAGCTTCCTTTATGGCAAAAGCGGGCTGGCAGGTAACAGTGCTGGAAAAGCATTCGGCACCGGGTGGCAGAGCCAGGCAGCTTACAGGTGGAGGATTTACTTTTGATATGGGGCCAAGCTGGTATTGGATGCCCGATGTTTTTGAACGCTATTTTAATTGTTTTGATAAAAAAGTATCAGACTATTATGAGCTTAAAAGGCTTGACCCGTCTTACCGGGTTTACTGGGCCGATGCACCCATGGATGTTCCGGCCGATTACGGGGCTCTAAAAAAATTATTTGAATCGTTGGAAACAGGTGCTGCCGGTAGGTTAGATGCTTTTTTAAAAGAAGCGGCTTATAAGTATGATGTGGGTATTAATAAACTGGTGCATAAACCTGGCCGCTCTGTTTTAGAATTTGTAGATGCAGACCTGGCAAAAGGGGTATTAAAACTTGATGTGTTTACTTCTATGAAAAAGCATATCAGTAAATATTTTAAGCATCCCAAACTGAGGCAGTTGTTGGAATTTCCGGTATTGTTTCTCGGTGCAATGCCGGAGCATATACCTGCTTTGTATAGCCTGATGAACTATGCCGATATAAAAGGAGGAACCTGGTACCCCAAGGGAGGTATGTATGCAGTTGCAGATGCCATGTACAGGCTTGCTACAGAACTGGGCGTACAATTCTGTTTTAACGAAAATGTGAACAGTATAGAAGTACAGGATGGAATAGCAAAAGCTGTAATTACACAAACCGCCGCCAACAGTGAACTGCCAACTTCCAACTGCCAACCGCCAACTCCTAACCGCTATGAAGCCGATGTAGTTGTGGGGGCAGCAGATTATCATCACATAGAAAAGAATTTATTACCGCTGCATTACAGGAGTTATAATGAAGAATACTGGAACAAAAGGGTAATGGCTCCCTCCTGTTTATTATATTATGTGGGACTAAATAAAAAATTAAAGAACATTTTGCATCATTCTTTGTTCTTTGATACAGACTTTGAACAGCACGGGCAGGAAATATACAGTAAACCAAACTGGCCACAAGAACCTTTGTTTTACGTAAGTGCCACTTCGGTTACAGAAGATAGTGTAGCCCCTGCCCATTGCGAAAACCTGTTTTTTTTAATACCGGTGGCAGCAGGACTTGAGGGAGATACAGAAGAATTAAGGGATAAATATTTTAATAAAATTGTAAAAAGGTTTGAAAAATTAACAGGTGAAATAATAATGGATACAATCATTTACAAAAAATCCTATTCGGTATCAGATTTCGTAAATGATTATAATGCCTTTAAAGGCAATGCTTATGGCCTTGCAAATACATTAATGCAAACAGCTATTTTAAAGCCTTCTCTTAAAAGTAAAAAAGTAAAAAATCTTTTTTATACAGGGCAGTTAACGGTGCCGGGTCCCGGAGTGCCGCCATCGCTTATAAGCGGCGAAGTGGTAGCAAAAGAAATAATTAAAGAATTTAAGTTTTAAAAATTAAATTTCATGATGCATCTCTTTCATAATGTAAGCCAGGAGTGCAGCAAACTCACTACAGAAAAATACAGCACTTCTTTTAGCAGTGCCATAAGGTTGTTGCATACTTCCCTGCGCCCGGATATTTATAATATATATGGCCTGGTAAGATTTGCAGATGAAATTGTAGATACTTTTCATGAATATGATAAAGAACAACTGCTCAAAGATTTTAGAAAAGAAACCTTTTTGGCTATTGATAAAAAAATAAGTCTTAATCCCATACTGCAAAGTTTTCAGATAACGGTAAACAAATATCAAATAGATCATCAATTGATAGAGGCTTTTTTTAAAAGTATGCAGCTGGATCTGGATAAGACACAATATGATGTTTCAGGATATGAGGAATACATTTATGGCAGTGCAGAAGTGGTAGGTCTTATGTGCCTGCTCGTTTTTTGCGAAGGCGATAAAATAATGTATAAAAAATTAAAACCATCTGCACAGGCTCTGGGAGCTGCTTTTCAGAAAGTAAATTTTTTAAGGGATTTAAAGGCAGATTACGAGGGGTTAAACCGTACCTATTTTCCAAAAGTGGATTTTAAAAATTTTACACCTGCCATTAAACAGCAGATAGAAGATGAAATAGCAGCCGATTTTGAAAATGCTTACCAGGGAATTATTAAATTGCCGGCTAAAGCAAGGTTTGGAGTATATGTAGCCTATAAATATTACCTGTCGCTGTTTAAAAAAATAAAAAAATCTCAACCAGCACTGTTGCTTGATAACAGGATACGCATACCCAATTATTCAAAAGCTTTTATCCTTGTGCGGGCAGGATTAAGAAGCCAGTTTAATATTTTATAAATAGATAAAATTTGTCAGAGGTAATTTTAGTAAACGGGCAGGATGTACCTGTGGGTACAATGGATAAACTGGAAGCTCATCAACGGGGCCTGCTGCACCGTGCCTTTAGTATTTTTATTTTTAATAATAAGGGAGAGATGCTGCTGCAGCAAAGAGCCATGGATAAATACCATAGCGGTGGCTTATGGACGAATGCCTGCTGCAGCCATCCCATGCCCGGCGAAGAAACTGCCATTGCAGCCCAGCGCAGGCTTATGGAAGAAATGGGTTTTAATACAACTTTGCAGGAAGCCTTTAGTTTTATTTATAAAACAGATTTTGAAAACGGGCTCACAGAGCATGAAGTAGATCATGTGTTTACCGGCAATTATGATGGTAATGTAAAGCCCGATGTTTTAGAAGTATGCAATTACGCTTTCTTATCAATTGATGCGGTGAGGCAATCTATAAATACAGAACCCCATTTGTACACCTCATGGTTTAAAATTGCTTTTCCAAAACTGGAAAGCTATCTTGCAGCTGCAGGAGCATAATTTTAAATGACAAATAAAAAATCGGCAATCATAATTGGCAGTGGTGTGGCAGGTTTGGCCATAGCTACAAGGCTGGCCCTGCAGGGCTTTGCTGTAAAAGTGTTTGAGCGCAATGCATACCCCGGCGGAAAACTATCTATGTTTACAAAAGATGGTTATCATTTTGATGCCGGCCCATCATTATTTACACAACCACAAAATATAGAAGAATTATTTGAAGCAGCAAGCGAGCCCATACAGGAATATTTTAATTATAAACGTATAGATGTAGCCTGCAGCTATTTTTTTGAAAATGGTAAAACGGTTAAGGCATTTACCCATGCACAAGCCTTTGCAGAAGAATTGGAAAAGCAAACCGGCGAACAAAAAAATACCGTATTGGATTATCTGTCCGGTTCAAAAAAACTATACGCTAATATCGGATCCATTTTTTTAAATTATTCCCTGCACAAGCGCAGTACCTGGTGGCACAAACGTTTTTTTACAGCGTTTAAAACGTTTAAATTTTCTTATCTCTTTAAAAGCCTGCATAAATACAATACAACAAAATTTAAAACTCCCGAAGCCTGCCAGATATTTAACAGGTTTGCAACTTACAATGGCAGCAATCCTTACAAAGCCCCGGCTATGCTCAGTCTTATCCCTCACCTTGAAATGAACGAAGGAACATTTTACCCACAGGGCGGAATGATAAGCATAACCAATGCATTGTATAACCTGGCGCTAAAAAAAGGAGTGCAGTTTTATTTTAGCACCCCTGTGAGCAGCATTATTCATACACAAGGCAGGGCATATGGTGTAGTAGTTGATAAAGAAAATATTTATGCAGATATACTGGTGAGCAATGCAGATATTTATTTTACTTATAAAAATTTACTTAACCATACCAATAAAGCAAACCAGGTTTTAAAGCAGGAGCGCAGCAGCAGCGCCATTATTTTTTATTGGGGTATTAATAAATCTTTTGATGAGTTAGGCCTGCATAATATTTTTTTCAGCAGTAATTACAAGGAAGAGTTTAATAATATTTTTAATAAAAAAACATTATTTCAAGATCCCACAGTTTACATCAATATCAGCAGCAAAGAAGATGCAACTCATGCTCCTGCAAATAAAGAAAACTGGTTTGTAATGATAAACGTACCTGCAAACAGCGGCCAAAACTGGGAGCAGTTAATAATGCAGGCCAGGGAAAATATTATTAAAAAATTAAACAGGTTATTACAAACAGATATAGAACCGCTGATAGAATCGGAAACAATTTTAGACCCAATCCTCATAGAAGAAAGAACCGGAAGTTTTATGGGTTCTTTATATGGCAGCAGTTCCAACAGCAGGATGGCCGCATTTTTAAGGCCGCCAAATTTTACAGGGTACATCAAAAATCTTTACCATTGCGGCGGCAGTGTGCATCCGGGTGGGGGTATTCCGCTGTGTTTAAAAAGTGCCGCTATAATTGCCGCTATTATTAAAAAAGATTTTAAAGAAAAGCCATTATCATCTCATTGAAAACTTTTTCCAAATACCAGCTGGCCACAGCTATTGCTATCCTGTTTCACAGCATAGGGTTTATCGGTATTGTATTTTTTAAATCAGAAATATTTATAAAAACCACTGCCCTTAATTTGCTGCTCATGGCCGGGTTGTTATTTTATACCCAGCAAAAAAAGAATTACGCCTTCATTATTTTTTCTATAGTCTGTTTTGTTGCAGGCATTGCATTAGAACTTATTGGTACATCTACCGGTTGGCTATTTGGCCACTACAGTTATGGCAATGTGCTGGGCCCGGGCATAAAAAATGTGCCATTTATTATTGGTATAAACTGGTTTATAATTATGTACTGCTGTGGCATAAGCATTAATACCCTGCTTACAAAACTCACCACAAAACTTAGCCAGCAAACGGGCAAACCATCTAAGGCTATTCAAACTTTATCTGTAGTGGTAGATGGAGCAACACTGGCTGTTTTGTTTGACTGGCTCATGGAGCCCATTGCCGTTAAACTGGGTTATTGGCAGTGGATGGAAAATGGGGAGATACCGCTTTACAATTATATTTGCTGGTTTGTAATAAGCATGTTGTTATTATTTATTTTTCAGCGTTTGTCATTCAATAAGCAAAACAAATTTGCTGTAAATTTGTTACTCATACAGGCCATGTTTTTTTTATTGCTCAGAACTTTTTTATGAATTGGATCATTTTTATACCAATCATGCTCGGCACATTTTTGCTGATGGAAGGCATTACCTGGCTTACGCACCGTTTTGTGATGCATGGTTTTTTATGGTGGCTGCACCAGGATCATCACCAGCCTGCACCGGGTATATTTGAAAAAAATGATACCTTCTTTTTAATTTTTGCCATTCCCAGTTGGCTCTGTATTATGTTTGGCCTGCAGCAGCAACAGTACTGGCTGGCCGCCATTGGTTTTGGTATTGCCATGTATGGCCTTGCTTATTTTTTAGTACACGATGTAATTATTCACCAGCGTTTTAAATGGTTTACCCGAAGCAATAATACTTACATAAGAACCATACGCTGGGCACACAAAATGCATCACAAGCATATGAATAAAGAAGATGGCGAAAGTTTTGGAATGTTGTATGTAGCAAAAAAATACTGGGAAAAAGTAAAGGCTGATAAAATAAGAAATGCTAAATAATTTTTTTGTACTTAGCTTTTATCTATCTATTAAACATTGTTGTGTCACTCACTTGTACTTTTAATAATTCTATTCAGCATTTTTGAATTCACACTACACATATTTCATAATTCTCGCAGTATCCCTTGCTGGCCCTTTAGCATTAAGCTTCGATAAAAAGGTAGCCTTCTATAAAAAATGGAAATATCTTTTTCCTGCAATGCTGCTGCCTGCTGTTTTTTATATTGTTTGGGATAGCCGGTTCACCTCAATGGGTGTTTGGGCTTTTAACCCGGAGTACATTACCGGGTATACCATATTTAATCTACCGGTAGAGGAAGTGCTGTTCTTTTTTGTAGTGCCTTACTGCTGTGTATTTATTTATGAATGTATACTTTGTTATTTTCCCTCCATAGAAAATACGGATAATGCAGATATTGTACTTAAGCTGCTGGCGGGAATACTTTTAATAACCGGAGCGTTTTTTTATTATAAATACTATACAGCATCCACCTTTATATTGCTCCCTGTTTTTATTGCAGGGTACTACCAGTTTAAAAAATATTTTTCCGGGTTTAAAGCCACTGTATTTTTAATTGCCTATGCAGTTATTTTAATTCCGTTTTTATTGGTAAATGGTTTTCTTACAGCCATACCAGTGGTTATATACAACAATGCAGAAAACCTGGGCATCCGCATTTATACCATTCCTTTTGAAGATGTTTTTTATGGAATGCTGCTGGTATTTATGAATGTTCTTATTTACGAAAAATTAAGAAGTAGGTATTAGAAATGGTTGCTTAATACTGACTCCTTAAAAGCTATCGCTTTGTAATATTGAAATCGAAAAAAATTCTTGTGATTTTTTTTCATTCCAGTATCAGGTCATATATATTTTTTTACAAAAAATGATGCCATCACTTTCTTTCTTAGCTCCATCGGAGCTGTCGCTTTGTAGAAACATTCTACATAATTGTATTTGTGTGCCGTAGGCTCACCACTTTACGCTGCTGTTCTTAAAAGCATTGACATCGTAGTGCAAGATATTTTATCCTGATGCATTACAACTTTATGAGGTAAAACAAATAAATATATTTTAAGTTAAATTTCAAAGGTTTTTGAAATAATCCTCTGCATTACAAATTAGCAAAGTATTACTAATTCCGAACATGGCTTGCCGAAATGAAGTCATAGATATTCGTCCTTGCTAACTGAAGCCAAATTGAAAAAAAACGGAGCCTGACGAACGTAATTCGTCAGACCCCATATTGGTGGCATTTTTGGTCACTTTACCACTCGTACATTAGTTGCTATCTCTTGTCCGTCCTCCTTCTTTGCTAAAGTAAATTCAACTTTATCACCGTCTTTCAGGTCATTAAAATCTGTGTCGACAACACTGGAGTAATGAAAAAACAAATTGTTTGGAGGATACTTAATAAACCCAAACCCATTTTTTAAACTTATAATCTCACTGACATTAGCATTTTTTGTCGCAATCTTAGGTTCAACGATTGGACGCCTTTGCTCTGTCTGCACAAAAAGATTATTTATTAAAGGCTCATTTTTCCTAACACGGTTGTCAATGATTTCGTGCATTGCAATCGGGTATGTAACCTCTTCTAACAAATCTTGAGATGTTCTGGTAGTATTTTTTTGTCCTGCGTCATTTGAATACTCAAAATCCCAGCTCAAAACCATAACCCGTGTTCCCAATGTGTTAAGTTTCCTAACTAAGGGAACATAATCACCATCAGAGGCTATCAAAACAAGCACATTAAATCGTTTATAAAATGCAAGCTCAAATGCTTCAAGAGCCAACCACACATCAATACCTTTTTCTTGTTTTAGTCCATCAAATCCAGTCTTTACAGGTAAGTAATGTGTCGTAACTCCTTCTGACATTAAGATGTCGTCAAAGACCCTGTCATTGTATAGAGTATCACCACGTTCACTTGCTTCGGAAGCATTTAGTCTACCCCTGAAATAGTGGGAGTCCACAATTTGGCAAAGCTTTACATCGTTTGACTCTTCTTCGGAAACTTCATGTTTAATGAAGTCGTGAAGTCCTGAAATGCTAATTCGTTTTTTTCTGGGATGTCCGTAAGCATAGTAGTTACTTACTTTCAGGAAATAATTCCCGTCATAGAATACACCGATTCTAATCAACTTGTCTTGTTGCATGGCACAAAAATTTAATTGTTAAAAAATAAACTTTGACAAGAGGGAAAGAATTGTAAGACAAGACGATTAAAAAGAATTGTTACCTATATTTTGAAAGTTGTTTTGTGCTTAACATATTTGTGTAGATTATTTTTTTTGTTAAGCTGCTTTGTCTATAAATTTTACTATATCTTCTAGAATAAAATTTCTTATTTTATTTAATGTTTCTTTATCTGCTTTACCTTTTATGTATTTAAAATTTTCTATAGTTATTGTAGTATATTGACACATTTTAATTTTAGAATTTTTTGTAAGATTACACTTACCTCTGTCAATTGGTATCTCTGCGTAATGGATATTATTTCTGTTTTCGCTTATTGGAACTATTTGAACCGTACTTCCAAATTTCTTAATTACTATGCACCTATGTAATCCATGGAGACAAAAGCCGTTATTTTTTGGCAAGTCCACCATCCATATTTCACCCAATTTTGGTTTTATAATATTTACTGTCATTTTTTTAGTTTGTGTCTGTCTAAACACACTCTGTTTCCCAATTTGTCAAAGAACTTTGGTCTTGCGACCTGTGCAAATATACAAAACTGCTCTAATAATGCAAGCATCCAAAAAAATTGTCATCAACTAAACGATTTAACGGGATGTTCCATTTGCAGCCTCATCTAAAAACCAATAAGTGGTTTCTTTTGCTTTAGCCATTGCCGCTGGTAAATGTGCCCCACTCTTAGAAAATATTTTTTTTACAATAGCTGCTTTAGATTGCCCGCTTACTAAAAATGCAATATTTTTTGCTTTATTAATAAACGGCATGGTAAAACTAATGCGGTCCATTTTCTTTTCTTCTACCCAAATTTCTTTTACCCAATGTTTATTTTCCGTAAGCAATGGGCTTTTTGGAAATATAGAAGCAGTATGTCCTTCTTCGCCAATGCCCAGCAATACAAGATCACACGGTTGCTTGTTACTGATATGTTTTTTTATTTCCTTTTCATATTGTAAGGCAGAGAGGGCAGGAGTAATTTTTGCAGTGCGCACAGCCAGGATATTTTTCCCGGGCACCGGCACATTACTCAATAAAACATCCATCGCCATTTTATAATTGCTCTCATTGCTGCTGTGCGGTACAAAACGTTCGTCTCCAAAAACAAAAATTATTTTTTTCCAGGGGATATTGTTTTTGTACGGAGCATGTGCCAGCAACTCAAACAATAATTTTGGTGTGCTGCCTCCGGATAAAACAATAGTAAAATAATTTTTATGCTCTACAGCTTTGTTGCTTTCTGCAACAATTAAATGAGCTGCGGCATTTGCAAGTGCCAAAGCATCGGGCCACACTGTTTTTACAATAATAGATTGTACAGGCATTTTATTTTTTTATTTCGGGTAACAATATCCACTCTTTAGAAAAAGGTTTTAATAATTCTAGGGCAGCCGTTGGCCCCCAGGTGCCGGCTTTGTATTTATGTAGTTCTTTTTTGGGCTCTTTTTTCCAGGCATTCAAAATAGGCATCACCACTTTCCATGCTGCTTCTACCTGGTCGCTGCGCATAAATAAAGTAGCATCTCCTTCTATAGCATCCAGCAGCAATGCTTCATAAGCTTCAGGCGTAGCTTCGGTGTAAGATTCTTTGTAAGTAAAATCCATTTCCACGGGTTTTAATTTCATCTGCACACCAGGCACCTTACTTTCAAATAACAAACTTATTTTTTGCTCGGGCTGTATGCTTATGATAAGCCGGTTGGCAACAATATCATGCGCAAATATTTTATTGGGTGTTGGTTTAAACTGTATAACAATTACAGAGCTTTGTTTAGGCAAACATTTTCCGGTGCGCAAAAAGAAAGGAACACCTTTCCAGCGTTCGTTGTCTATTAAAAATTTAGCGGCCACATACGTTTCTGTTGCCGATCCTTTGGCCACATTTTCTTCCTGCTGGTATGCTACCTGGCTTACTCCGTTTACTTTGCCGGCCACATATTGCGCCTTCACTATATTTTTATAAACCTGGGCTGTGTTATAGGTGCGTATGTCTTTTAGTGCAGCTACTTTACTGTTGCGAAAAAGTTCTGGCTCATCTTTGCCCGGGCAATCCATGGCTACTACACAAAGCAATTGCAGCAGGTGGTTTTGTATCATATCTTTTAATGCACCATTGGCATCATAATAAACACCCCGTTGCTCCACACTCACTTTCTCTGCCAGGCTTATCTGTACATGATCTATGTATTTATTATTCCAAAGCGGTTCAAAAACCGAATTGGCAAAACGGAAAGCCATAATATTCTGCACCGTTTCTTTACCCAGGTAATGATCTATTCTAAATATCTGTTCTTCTTTAAAACGGTGCTGTAAAAAATTATTCAGTTTTACTGCAGATTCCAGGTCGGTACCAAATGGTTTTTCTACTACAATGCGGTCTGTTTTAGATTTGTTACACATTTTATTTACATACAAACCTTCTACTACATTTTCTATATATTTTGGTGGTATGGCCATGTAAAAAAGCCGCAGGCTGCGCTCATTATCCTGCTTGTCAAAATTCTCCAGTACTTTTTTTAAATCTGTATATAATTCCGGTTGCACAAGGTCGCCCTGGTGATAAAATAGTTTTGCAGAAAAAATTTTCCATTTTTTTGCATCAGCTTTTCCAGTCCGTGAAAATTCGTTTACCCCATCGAGTAATATTTTTTTAAATGCCTCTTTTTTATCTTCTCCACGGCCAATTAAAATAATGCGAAAAGTATCGGGCATATTTTTACTGATGTATAAGTTGTAAAATGCCGGAATAAGTTTTCTTTTGGCAAGATCACCGGTGCCACCAAAAATAACAATTGTGGCAGGCTGTAAAACGTTTAATGTCATGTTGTGTTTTTTTTAAAATTTAATCCCACTGTGTATGAAAACTTCCTTTTTTATCTGTTCTTTCGTAAGTGTGCGCACCAAAATAATCTCTCTGCGCCTGTATTAAATTAGATGCAGACCGCCCGGTGCCAAACATATTTACATAGTTAAGGGCACTGCTTAGTGCAGGCATTCCTATATTGTTATCCATGGCAGATGTAAGTACAGTAACAGTTGCTGTGCGATGTTGCAACAGCAGCACATAAAAATCTTTATCCATTAATAAATTTTTCAGCAGATCATTTTTAAGGTAAGCTTTACGAATGTCGTTAAGCATTAAAGAACGGATGATACATCCGCCTTTCCATATTCTTACCACTTCTGCCAGGCTTATTTCATATTTATATGCAAGCGAAGCTTCCTGTAATAAATGCATTCCCTGTACATAAGCTGTTAACATACCAAAATACAAAGCATCGTGTAAGGTTTGAATAAGCTTTTCTTTGTCTTCTATTTTTTTTGCAATGGGGTTATCAGTAAAGGTATCAATGAGTTCTCTTTCCTGTTTAAAAATAGAAACATCTCTTGCCGCTACTGCTTCATCAATTGTGGGAACAGGTATATGAAGTTCCATTGCACTTGCACTGGTCCACATGCCCGTTCCTTTTTGCGCAGCTTTATCTAAAATAATATCTACTACGCTGCTGCCGGTATCTGCATTATCTTTTTGTAAAAAAATGGTTGCGGTTATCTCCATTAAAAATGATTGTAAGGAGCCCTTGTTCCATGTTGTAAATATTTCATGCAGTTCATCATTGCTGCAATGAGCCACATTTTTCAACATTGCATATGCTTCACTAATTAATTGCATTATGGCGTACTCAATACCGTTGTGTACCATTTTAGTATAATGCCCTGCAGAGCCATTTCCTACAAATGCTACACAGGCACCTTCATCGCTTTGTGCTGCTATGGTATCAAAAATATTTTTAAGTTCTTCATAGCCGTTTTTATCTCCACCGGGCATCATGCTTGGCCCCAGCCTGGCGCCATCTTCTCCGCCGCTTATACCCATCCCTGTAAAATGAATACCTGTTGCTGCCAGTCTTCCTATCCTTGCATCCGTATCTCTAAAATGAGAATTGCCGCCATCAATTAATATATCGCCCTTTTGTAGCAGCGGGCTTATTTCATCTATTACTGCATCTACAATTTTTCCTGCAGGTACCAGCATCATAATGCGCCGGGGTATTTCCAGGCTGTTCACAAATTCCTGCATGCCGGGCAGTGCCACTACAGCTTTTCCTTTACCTTCTTCCAGTAGCCGGTTTAGCTGATCCTGGTTGCGGTCGTATCCTGCAACACTAAAACCATGATCGGCTATATTTAAAACCAGGTTGCGGCCCATGGTGCCAAGGCCTATCATCCCAAACTGTGCTTTTTGCATACAAATATTTTTTAAAAAAAATAAGATAATTGTGTTTAAGTAGCCGCAAATGTAAAAGTATAAACCCTGTAATTGGTAGCTTTACAAAAAAAATAATATGGAGTTTGGAAAAGTGCCCGAAAATGAGTTAAACAATATTGATTTCTCCCTGCCAGAAGATCCATCTTTTAATGCATCCATTTTAAAAGGCAAAGCTTTAAAACATCCTAAAGTTTATTTGGGCTGCGCCAAATGGGGCCGTAAAGAATGGGTAGGAAAAATTTATCCACCTAAAACAAAGGAAAAAGATTTTTTAGATGAATATGTGCACCATTACAACAGCATAGAATTAAATGCTACCCATTACAAAATTTACGATGAAGCGGCAATAAAAAAATGGAATGACAAAGCAGGCAAAAAGGATTTTTTATTTTGTCCCAAAATGTATAAGGGTGTTACGCATTTTGGCAGCCTTAAAGGAAAGGAATTTATTACAACAGAATTTTTAAAAGGGTTGATGGCTTTTGAAAAACACCTGGGCCCCATATTTGTGCAGGTAAGCGAAAATTTTTCTCCCAAAAGAAAAGACGAATTATTTGACTATTTAAAAACCCTGCCCACCAATCTGCAGTTTTTTGTAGAAGTACGCCATCCTGATTTTTTTAATGATGAAAAAACAGCAGAAGAATTATTTTCTGTATTAACCAGTTTAAACATGGGTGCAGTTATTACCGATACTGCAGGCAGAAGGGATTGCGCCCATATGTACCTTACCGTTCCAAAAACATTTATCCGTTATGTGGGCAACAGCCTGCATAAAACAGATTATACCAGAATAGATGCCTGGGTAAAGCGAATAAAATACTGGCTGGATAATGGTCTTGCAGCATTATACTTTTTTATGCATATGCACAATGAAGCTACCTCTCCGGAACTTACAGTTTACCTGGTAGATGAGTTAAATAAAAAATGCGGACTTGATTTGCCGAAGCCGGTTTTTGTAGCGCAGCAGAAGGCGTTGTTTGAATAAATTTCCTGCAGGCGGGGCAGAGAAGGAAAATAATTTAAAAAAATGTTTGTACCGCTCTTTATATCCCTGTGCGAACAGGGCTTTGTGCAGGCAGGGCATTGTTGTTTGTCCAGCCCGAAACTGAAGCCCAATAAAGAAATAAAAGTACAAGTTAACAATTAAAAGCCCTGCAGAATTCCGTATAGCCGGAACAAAGGTACAGCGATGCAAACAGCCGAAGTTTCAACGTCCAGCCCCACTTGCAGCAATACCCCTGTGGCAGTTTTATTATATTATTTAAATGTATTATCATCGTTTTAAAGAATCCAATACTTCACCTGCGTATATAGTCTCGATTCCTGTAAGCGTATCTTCAACATAATAAATGCTCGGAAAGGAAAAAATAAGTGTATTTGAATTTAAAGTCAAAATTTTGGCATTACTGGAATCAATCTTTTGTCCATTTTGTAAAACATAAAACGATAAAATACTGTCTTTCAAAAAATAGCCGGAGGTGTCAAAATGTGGAGGAAAATAATTATATACTTTACTATCTGTTCTGAAATCAGAATAAGAGCCATTAGGCAAAAGATATGTTTGATTTTTTTCTGGATAAGCCGGAACATGGTCTGATGTAGAAACCCATGTCCATTTTTGTCTTAATAATTCAATATCGAAAGCAGGTAAAGGGATTAAACTATTAATATCTTTTTTACATGAGTCTAACAAGATTGAAAATCCCAAAACAAATATGTAATAAAATAATTTTTTCATATAAGAAAATGTTTTATAAATATAAGATGCCATTTTAAATAAATTCGCTGCAACGATAATAAATAATTTTATTGTATCGTCGTAATTGCGTCGGTAAAAAATTGTCACCAACTATCTATTATGCTGCATTCACCTTTAATGTCTTTATAGAATTTAGTAAAGAAGCTTTTGCAAAAAGCGTTTCTTCTAAATTAAAATCATCCTGCAATCCAAGCCAAAACCTGGCAGAGTTTCCAAAATATTTACTAAGCCTTAAAGCAGTATCGGCAGTAACCCGGCGGTTACCTTTTATAATTTCAGAAATCCTGGTTTGGGGTATGCCAGTATCCTTGGCAAGTTTGTAGGCTGTAATATTAAAAGGTATTAAAAACTCTTTTGATAAAATTTCTCCAGGATGAATATTTTTTAATTTTGCCATTTAATTAGTTTTAATGATAATCCATTATTTCAACTTCAAAAGCATTCCCTCTGTCCCATTTAAAAATAATCCGCCATTGATCATTGATACGGATGCTGTAAAATTCGGCTAATTTTAATATTTTGAGGTGGTATAGTGAATTTCTTTTTTTAAATTTTCTCTCCGCAAAAAATTACCTGCATTCGGGAATCTACATAAGCAAACCTTAGTAAAAAATTTATGAAAGACGTTAGACAACCTTATTGCCTTATTTTTTAATGGGTCTCAACCATATTTAATATTGAAGAAAATAAGGTTAGCTCCACCACTTTATTAAATTTATACTAAGGTTAAAATTAATGGGGCAGGTATGCTTAAAAAGCCGGGAGGAATAAAAATGGAGGCATATGTAAAATACAAAATATTGCACATGCTTATAGCATCTCAAAATAAGAATTAGACCCCAGGTTGCCAGCATTTTTTTAGCGCACTTCAAACATTTCGTCCCACCTTGTAGTATAGCGGGGGCTTCTTAACTCCTGCCGCATTTTCCAATCTCTTGCGGTGCCCGATGCAGCAAATTTTATTACATCATCTCTCATAGCAAAGTTTACGTTATCCAGCATGCTCATTAATAAACGGCTGTTATTTATTTTTTCTTCTACAAATAAATTTCCCTGTATGGTAGCATCGGGTACAAGACCACTGAGCATTACACCTGCTTTTTTATATATCCTGCCCTGCTCATATAATTTATCTACCAGCAGCACCGCAGGTTTTATTAACTCGTTGGTGGCAGAAGTAGCCACAGGCAATTTAACATAGCTGCTCACCGTGGGCCCATGCCGGAAATAAGCATTGTGATTTTGTTCTTTGGGCACAACAAATACACTGATAATACTGGCGGCACTTTGTTGTCGCCGCAATTTTTCTGCAGCCCTGGATGTATAAGTAGCTACAGCTTCTTTTATATCGCCGATGTTTTTTACGGGGCTGCCAAACATACGTGTAGTAGCAATCATTTTTTTTACGGTAAGCTCTTCTTTCATTTCACTGGCGTCCTCTCCTTTTAATTCTTTTACCAGGCGTACGCCCACAACTCCACCCAGGTTTTTTTGTGCCCACTCTTCTGTTTTTTTTGTAAGATCATACGCCGTAAACACCGCATTCATTTCTACCAGCTTTTGTGCATACTGCCTGCCCACGCCCCATACTTCGCCAATGGGTGTATCCTGTAATGCACGGGTAATTTTTTCTTTGGTATCCAGCACCACCACACAATTGGTAGTTAGTTTATTTTTTTTAGCCAGGTGGTTGGCCACTTTAGATAACACTTTGGTAGGTGCCACACCTACAGAAACTTTTATACCCGTCCACATCTCTACAGTATCTTTTATATTGAGTGCAATTTGCTCCAGATCTTTTTGGTCAAAGCTGCTCAGATCTAAAAAAGCTTCATCTACAGAATATACTTCTACATTTTCTTTACCCAGCATTATCCTAAGGGTTTCCATCACCCGCCAGCTAAGATCGCCATACAAATTATAGTTAGATGAAAAAGTAGCCACATCATATTTTTGTATCAACGGTTTTGCTTTAAAATAAGGCCCGGCCATTTCTACACCCAGTTTTTTTGCTTCATCTGTTCGGGATATAATGCAGCCATCATTGTTGCTCAGTACCACCACCGGTTTGTTATCTAAATGCGGCCTGAACAATCTTTCGCAACTGCAGTAAAAACTGTTGCAGTCTACGATGGCAAATACAGAGCTAAACTCAAACCCCCTCCGCCCCCTAAAGGGGGAACTGGAAGACTCCAATCCTTTAAATAGTGTTTTATTTTCCATCAAATACAATTTATGGGAGTTAACTTTTTAAAAGATATTATATTCTTCAATTCTAAAAACGCCCATTCCCCCTTTAGGGGGTTAGGGGGCTACAGTTCCCCCTTTAGGGGGTTAGGGGGTTACGTTTTCTTTATCACATACACCACCACTCCCCACACTTTAAAATCGCTAAACTCACTCACATCAATGGTAGATAGTTTGTGTGTTTCCGGGATAAGCAATAATTTATTTATAGTTTGCTGGTAGCGGCGTATCAGCATTTCTCCATCTACCACCGCAATCACAATTTTACCATTGGCGGGTTTAATACTCCTGTCCACAATGGCAATGTCTCCATTATTAATGCCGGCGTTTACCATACTGTCGCCGCTTACTTTCATAAAAAAAGTTGCAGGTTTATTGCGGATGAGCTGTTCGTTAAGATCTATGCCCCGTTCCATATAATCATCTGCGGCAGCCCCAAATCCTGTGGCATTGGCTGTGGCCACATCCTGCTGCGTAAAACGTTTGGTACCACTGTAACTGCTGCCAAAAAAGTTTTCCACTTCCATAAAATATATTTTACTGTTAACTAAATTATTTAGTAAATTTATGCTAAAATAATTAGCTAACAAATTTAGTAACAAAAATATTTTTTAATATGAAAGATTTAAGCAATACCATACCCGGCTACCGGGTGTACGAGTACCTGCTGGTACTATCGCCGCACGAGGAACTGAGGAATAAAATTATGGGGGTAAAAAAAGATTTTTACGAAAAGTACCAGGCCGAAACAGCACGGTGGAGTAAGCCGCATGTAACGCTGGTAAACTTTCTGCAGTACGAAATGAAGGAAGATAAAATTCTCCATCATTTAAAAACCATTGCCATGGGCTATCATCCCATAAAAATTGAATTGAAAGATTACGGTAGTTTTCCCAGTCATACCATTTACATTAATATCACCAGCAAAGTGCCCATACAAAGTTTGGTAAAACAAATACGTACCCAAACGCAGCAGCTGATGAAACTGAATAACGATAACAAACCACATTTTATTTTGGAGCCGCATTTAACTATTGCCAGAAAATTATTACCCTGGCAATACGAAAAAGGCTGGCAGGAATACAGCCACAAAAATTTTACAGGCAGGTTTATTGCCGATGGCATGCTCTTATTAAAACGCCCTGTTGGAGAATTAAAATACCAAATAGTAAAGCGGTTTGAATTTGAGAATTTGCCGGTGGCAACAAAACAGGGGGAACTGTTTGTTTGAATTGGGATTTTGGAGGATGAAAAAAAGTAGAAAGATAAAGGCTTTGCGTGGAGCCTGGGAGCTTCGTTGTACCGCATATCACTATTCGGCTTTTTAAATTCAGAATAATTTTAAAAATAACGATAATAAATCTGCGCCTTCAGCGAAATCAGCGGGCAAACAAAAAAGTAACAATCAAAATAACTTAACAAAAAAATTATGGAAAATCAATCTAAGTTCTCTTCACCCCGAAATACTTCGGGGCAGGTGGCACAGGCTCTGCAACAAGACCACCACAAAGTTTCTGTGAAGCCGCAGGAAGAATCCGTTCAATACCTTGCCGGCCGTGGCGCACAGTTCAATACAAAAAACCGTTTTCTAAAAGACGAAATAACACAGGAAAATATAGAAGCCATAGACGACTGGGAGGTGAGCAACAAACCCACACAGTACATAGAAATGCAAAGCAAAACCATCGTAAACAAAGTAGAAAGCAAAGACGTGGGCATGGGCTACAGCATGAACCCCTACGCCGGTTGCGAGCATGGCTGCATTTACTGCTATGCCCGTAATGTGCACGAATACTGGGGTTACAGCGCCGGTCTCGATTTTGAACAGAAAATACTCATCAAAAAAAATGCACCGCAACTGCTGCGTAAATTTTTAATGCACCCAAAATGGGACGCCACACCCATAATGCTCAGCGGCAATACCGATTGCTACCAGCCTGCCGAACAAAAATATAGATTAACAAGAGGACTGCTGGAAGTGTGTAACGAATTTAATCAACCTGTTGGTATTCTTACAAAAAATAGTTGGATATTAAAAGATAAAGATGTACTACAGGAAATGGCAAAGAAAAAAATTGTATCCGCCATGGTATCCATCACTTCTTTTAATGAAGACCTGCGTAGAACTATGGAGCCACGCACCACCACCGCCAAACAAAAATTAAAAGTAATAAACGAACTCAGCAGTGCCGGTGTGCGCATGGGTGTAATGATGGGCCCCATGATACCCGGACTGAACGAACATGAAATGCAACGCATCATGAAAGAAGCAGCAGACAATGGCGCTACATTTACAGCCTATACTTTTATCCGTTTAAATGGTGCCATTAAATTTTTATTCCACGACTGGTTGTATAAAAATTTTCCCAACCACGCCGATAAAGTATGGCACCTGATAGAACAAAGCCACGATGGCAAGGTAAACGATACCCGCTGGGGCGTGCGCATGCGTGGCGAAGGCAACATTGCAGATATGGTGGCGCAGCAATATAAAAAATATGGCAAGCTGTATAATATGAATGCAGAGGAGTGGAGTTTGGATACGAGTAAGTTTAGGGTGCCGGGTGGGCAGGGGAAGTTGTTTTGAGATGGAAAACATTTATCTTAGTTATTATTAACTCAAAACTACCCGATGCCTTATAAAGATTTACACGATAGCCCTTTTGATGAATCAACAATTGCTAAGCTTGAAATATTTGAAGACTATGCCCAAGCATGGATACCTACTTTTGTAATGTCGGGATTTGATACAATTTGCATTTTTGATTTTTTCGCTGGAACTGGGTTTGATAAAAATTTTGTAGAAGGAAGCCCAATTAGAATCCTGAATAAAATAAAAGAACAAATTGGCAATATTTTTCAAAAGGAAGTAAAAATCAAGGTTTATTTCAATGAGTGGGAACCAAATAAAAAATCACAAAGTAAATTTGAACTTTTGCAGCAGGCTACTGAAGCTTACTTAAAAGCGAATAATGATGTCAGTAGGGCAATTGAATTAAATTTATATAATGAAAATTTCGAAAAACTATTTCCTAAACTCTTACCTATAATTCAACAATTCCCAAGTCTTGTTTATCTTGACCAAAATGGAATAAAATTTCTTTCTGAAAAATATTTTTTAGAATTGGAAAAAACAAGCCAAACTGATTTTCTGTATTTTGTTTCTGCATCATATTTTTGGCGTTTTGGGAATAGCGATGAATTCAAAATTCATTTAGATATTGATATGGTTGCTGCAAAACAAGACCCTTATAAATTTATTCATCGGAACATAATTGACCAATTAAGAAAAAAATTACCCGCTAAAACGAAATTAAAATTATATCCCTTTTCATTAAAAAAAGGGGCGAATATACACGGAATAATTTTCGGAGCATCTCACCCAAGGGCAGTTGATAAATTCTTATCTATGGCGTGGAAACGTAATGAAACAAATGGCGAAGCAAATTTTGATATAGATGATGATAAGAAAAAATCGCAGTTGTCTTTTTTTGGGGATAAAAAATTAACTAAAAAAGAAGAGTTTAAACAAAATGTAAGACACAAGATTTTAAGTAAAGAAATTACGACTAATTTTGAATTGCTCAATTTTGCCTATGACGAAGGACATATTGGAAATCATGCGTCTGAATGTTTAAAAGAAATGAAAAGCAATGGAGAAGTTAATTACGATGGTTTATCTCCTTTGGTAACGTATAAAAATGTTTATAAATCAAATAAAAAAATTGAGTATAAATTAAAATAATCATGTCTCAATCCTCAATAGAATGGACCGAAATGACCTGGAACCCCACAACAGGTTGCGATAAAATTTCTGCAGGTTGCAAATATTGTTATGCAGAAGTAATGACAAGGCGATTAAACGCAATGGGCATAGAAAAATACAAAGATGGATTTAAAGTAAGAATGCATGAAGATTCGCTGCAAACACCTTTTTCGTGGAAGAAACCCAAAGTGGTTTTTGTAAATTCTATGAGCGATTTGTTTCATCCAAAAGTTCCATTAAGCTTTATACAAAAAGTATTTTTTGTAATGAATGAAACGCCGCAGCATACTTACCAGGTGCTTACCAAAAGAGCAGACCGGCTTTTTGAATTACATGAACAACTAAACTGGAGTTCCAATATCTGGATGGGTGTTTCTGTAGAGGATGAAAGGGTAACCGATAGAATAGATTTTTTAAGAGAAACAAATGCACAAACAAAATTTCTTTCCTGCGAGCCATTAATTGGTCCTTTAAAAAATATGAACCTGCAAAATATTGATTGGGTAATTGTAGGTGGAGAAAGTGGCAGAAAAGCAAGACCCATGCACGAATCCTGGGTTTGGGATATACTCCAGCAATGCCAGGACGAAGGCGTAAAATTCTTTTTTAAACAATGGGGTGGTACCAATAAGAAAAAAGCAGGCAGAGAACTGGGTGGCACTACTTATAATGAAATGCCCGCTGCTGCAGTGCTGTAAATAAAAACAAGCGGCAACACATTTACCATAAAATCTTTTAATGAAAAATCTTTTTATTGCAGAAGAAAAAGAATCCGTTTCTTATTAAAGATTATTTTTGAGCTCAGATGGTTATTCTCATTCAATGCAAAGACAGGGTTGGGCTGGTAGCAGCCATTGCCGGGCTTATGGCCCGCAAGAATATGAATATTGTTTCTATGAGAGAACACGTAGATGCGGTGGCTAACCAGTTTTTTGCACGTCTTGTAGCTGAGCAGCATACAGATGCAGTTCTTTTGCTCAATGATCTCCGTGCTGTTTTGCCCGACGATGCAATCATCAGTGTAAACCCCGATCCCGAAAAAAAAATTATTCTCCTTGTTACAAAAGAATATCATTGCCTCAGCGATATACTGGTAAGAAATCATTTTAAAACACTGGGTGCAGCTGTGCAGTGTGTTATTGGTAACCATGATATATTGAAGAATATTTGTGATCGCTTCGAAGTCCCGTTCTTCCTGATTGGCCACGAAAACAAAAGCAAAGAAAAGTTTGAAGAAGAGTTGATAAAAGTGATTAACAACTATGAGCATGATTACCTGGTGCTGGCAAAATTTATGCGTATTCTTTCGCCGCAATTTGTTCATTTATTTCCCATGCAGATTGTAAATATTCATCATTCTTTTCTTCCTGCTTTTGTGGGTGCCAACCCATATAAACAGGCTTACATGCGGGGTGTAAAACTAATAGGAGCCACGGCGCATTTTGTTACAAACAACCTTGATGAAGGCCCGATTATTGAGCAGCAGATTATACCTATCAATCATAATTACACTGCTGCCGATATGGTAAGAGCCGGCAAAGAAATTGAAAAAGCAGTACTGGCAAAAGCACTTAAAATGGTATTTGAAAACCGGGTGTTTATTTACAATAATAAAACGGTGGTGTTTGAATAAAAGCAGTGTGCTTTAAGCAGCTTTTATTTTAATTAAAAGCCATAGGTTCTATTTATTTGCCAATTACTCATCCTTGTAAATCCAAAGTTAGACTTTGGATTTACAAGGATGAGTATTATATTTGTTTTATGATTACAAGAACCTTACAGGCCGGTATAAGCAAGCTGCTAAAGGCTTTCCCGGCAGTTTGTATCCTGGGGCCAAGGCAGGTAGGCAAAACCACTCTTGCAAAAACACTTGCAGGTACATTTAAAAAAACAGCCCTTTATTTAGACCTGGAAAATCCGCTTGACCAGCGCAGGCT
Source organism: Chitinophagaceae bacterium (assembly GCA_043772635.1). GTDB lineage: Bacteria > Bacteroidota > Bacteroidia > Chitinophagales > Chitinophagaceae > Ferruginibacter. The sequence continues at coordinate 8,040 of JAYVGA010000197.1, read as the reverse complement.
GGCAGATCCTTTTACTTTTTTAACTGATAATGCAGACCGTTGTATTATCCTGGATGAAATACAGGTAATGCCTCACCTGTTTGCTGTGCTGCGTTCGGTAATAGATGTCAGCCGGCACAATGGTAAATTTATTTTACTGGGCAGTGCCTCACCCGGATTAGTAAAGGGGGTAAGCGAATCGCTTGCAGGAAGAATTGCTTACAGAGAACTCACGCCTTTAAATATCCTTGAGTTACCAGCGGGCATTGATAAAAATAAACATTGGCTTAGGGGTGGGTTTCCTTCTGCCTTATTAAGCCGCTCCGAAGCTATGGCCACAGAGCGGATGAATGGATTTATACGCAGCTATATTGAAAGAGATTTAAGCGTACTGTTTGGTGTAGAATTCACAGCAAGTATTACCGCTAAATTACTCAGTATGCTGGCCCATACCCACGGGCAGGTGTGGAACGCAGAAATGATTTCACGCAGCATCGGGATAACAGCCCCCACTGTAAACCGCTACATCGAATTTTTGGAAGGGGCCTATTTAATTCACCGGCTTCTGCCGTTTCATATTAATACAAAAAAACGATTGGTAAAAGCACCAAAAATTTACATCAGGGATAGTGGTATGCTGCATGCCATCAGCAGCATAGGCAAAATGCATGCATTAAAGGGTCATCCCATAGTGGGCAACTCCTGGGAGGGCTATGTGGTAGAACAGGTTTTACAGAGTCTGCCCGCCGGGCTGCAGTTATATTACTACCGCACACAGGCGGGCGCTGAGTGTGATATGGTAATAGCAAGGGGTGTATATCCCATTGCCAGTATAGAAATAAAACTGAGTAATGCACCAGCAATATCAAAAGGAAATTATCAGAGCATAGATGATCTTAAGACAAAAAAGAATTTTGTTATAGTACCGGATATTGAAAGTTACAAAACTGCCGGGGGTATTTTAATATGCAACCTGGCAGATTTCATGAAAAATCATCTTTCAAAACTTAAATAGTATCCTTGAAAATCCAAAGTCTCACTTTGGATTTTCAAGGATACTATACTGTGTTTAATTTTAAATTTCACCTGTTTCCCAAATGACCGTCAAGTTCCTGCTATATTTTAGTTTTTTCTACAAATAACGATCATGCTCATTTAGTTTTCTAAGCTGTTGCAAAGCCTGCCTCTCCAAAGACAGGATTTTAAAAGAGATTAAATGATACCTTACTCATACGCTAAATAATTTTGGCAGAGAAAGTGAGTACAACTATTATTTATTTAACATCAGTATTAATGGTAACTGGTAAATAAATTCCCCGTAGAAACATTTTTGTTTAACTAAATTATTATTTCATCCTTCAAAAAATAACCAGGCTTTATTAATTATGGTATGGCCTGGCTTTTGCAATTAAAATTAAACTAATGCTGTAGCAGGGCATACAAAAACAATGATGATATAAATCTTTGGCCGGTAAGCAGAAAACAACAAATGTAAAATAGGTAATTCAATGATAAAAGAAGACAAAAACAGGTTTATGCAAATGGCGGTAGATCTTAGCCAGTATGCGTTGGATAGCAAAAGCGGCGGGCCCTTTGGTGCCATCATTGTAAAAAAAGGAAGAATTGTGGGCAGCAGCGGCAACAGGGTTTTTGCCAATTGCGATCCTACTGCGCATGCAGAGGTTATGGCCATAAGGGATGCCTGTAAAAATCTTGAAAGTACTGATCTTACCGGCTGCGAAATTTATACCAGTGCAGAACCATGCCCTTTATGTACTGCTGCCATTTACTGGAGTAAGATAGAAGCAGTGTATTACAGTAATACAGAAGAAGATGCCATGCAACATGGTTTTGTAGATAAAGAAATTTTGGCACAGTTAAGAAAATCGAAAGAAAAACGAAGCCTTTTATTTAAAAGAATAAAAAATGCGCAGGCCTTATCCGTATTCCGGAGAGCCCTGGAAACTTTTTAAAAATAATAACAGCCTACATGCTTATGTACTAATTTAATTAGTAATTTTATGCTAAAATATTTATCATAAAATCACCCCTATGAACACAGATCGTATTAAAGAAAAACTATCTATTCTTGCAGATGCTGCTAAATATGATGTGAGCTGTAGCAGCAGTGGCAGTAACAGAAAAAATACCAATAAGGGACTGGGAAATACAGGTAATGGTATTTGCCATGCGTATACTGAAGACGGGCGATGCGTTTCTTTATTAAAAATTTTATTTACCAATGTTTGCATTTTTGATTGTGCTTACTGCGTAAGCCGCAAAAGCAACGATATAAAAAGGGCTGCATTTACTGTGCAGGAAGTAGTAGATCTAACCATTAATTTTTACAGGCGAAATTATATTGAAGGATTATTTTTAAGTTCGGGTATTTTTACCAATGCAGATTACACTATGGAGCGCCTGGTATTAATTGCAAAAAAATTAAGGACAGAGCATAAATTTAACGGCTACATTCATCTTAAAACTATTCCCGGGGCAAGCGAAGAAATTATAAAGGAAGCTGGTTTGTATGCAGACAGGCTAAGTATAAATGTAGAAATGCCTGCGGAAAAAAGCCTGGCTTTGCTGGCACCCGATAAAAAAAGAATAGACATGATAGCCCCCATGAAAATTATACAACAAGCCATCATTGAAAATAAAGAAGCAAAAAAAATATTTAAGAAAGCGCCAGTTTTTGCACCCGCAGGCCAAAGCACTCAAATGGTAATTGGTGCTACACCAGAAACAGATCTTGAAATATTATACCTGGCTAATGGCTTTTACAAAAAAATGAATATGCGCAGGGTGTATTATTCCGGCTATGTGCCCATAAGTAATGATAACCGTTTGCCGGCTATAGGTACGCCTGTGCCCATGGTTAGAGAAAACCGTTTATACCAGGCAGATTGGCTGTTGCGTTTTTATGGTTTTGAAGTTAATGAAATTGTAGATATTCAAAATCCCCTGCTGGATATTGATATAGATCCCAAACTTGGGTGGGCATTACGTAATATGCATTTATTTCCTGTTGATATTAACAAAGCAGATTATAAAGTAATACTTCGTGTGCCGGGTATTGGTATGCAAAATGCAAAAAAAATTGTGGCAGGCCGTAAGTTTGGCAAGATAACATTTGAGCATTTAAAAAAAATGGGCGTATCCCTTAACCGTGCCCGGTATTTTATAAATGCCGGGGCCGAATATGAAATGAAAGACTGGTTGCCGGCACATATAAAACATGCCATTTTAAGTAATGGGTCAAGCAAATACAAACCAAATTTTTCTCCACAAATAGTCATGTTTTAAAATGAATATTGTAACCTGCGATGGAAGTTGGTATGGTTTTTTTTCTGCGGTATTTGAAGTGTATGAATATAAGATAATACAGCCTTTTATTTGTAAAAAAGAATTAACCCCCGCTTCATTATTTGGCATTATACACAATACGGTAACCGATACTGTAAAAGCAAAACGTGTAATCAGTAAACTGCAGCAAAAACTTACCCCTAAAGCGTTTCAGCAATTGTATAAAACTTTTTTAAGTGAAGAAAGAGAAATAGAAAATGTAATGTTACGGTACATACAGTATGTCTTAAACTCGAAAGTTTCGGTAGAAAATAATTACAGTAATGCAGATGTATTGCTGCTGCAGCAGGTAAGCCGTAAAGTACAAAGAGAAAAACACCGCATGGAAGCATTTGTACGTTTTCAGCTTACTAAAGATGAATTATATTATGCCATTATACAGCCCGATTATAACGTGTTGCCTTTAATATTAACCCATTTTAAAAACCGTTACGCCGATCAGCGCTGGTTAATATATGATGCCATGCGTAAATATGGAATTTATTATGATTTGCATGAAGTAACAGAAGTACAGTTAGAGTTTAATACTTATATGAACAAAATACCGGTTGCTTCTATTTATGATGAAAACGAAAATTTATACCAAATACTTTGGCGGCAATATTTTAGCAGTGTAAATATTAAGGCACGCAAAAATACTAAACTGCATATACAGCATATGCCCAGGCGATATTGGAAATACCTTATAGAAAAACAATAGGATATTTTCATTTATTTTATTTTGATAACATCTGCCTGTTTTTAAAAGATTGCTTATTCGTAACTTACCTGCTTAAATAACTTTTTCAATGAAACGGATAATAATACCCTTGTTTGTACTGTTTTATTCCGCAAATTTTGCCCAAACTTTAGAACAGCTTTCTGCAAAAAAAATAATACTGCCCAATGGCTGGAGCTTAAGCCCTGCAGGTAAAAGTTTACCCTTGGGAGATTTGCCCTTAAATATTGCTGTAAGTAAATCAGGCAGATACATGGCCGTAACCAACAACGGGCAAAGCACCCAAACCATACAATTACTGGATGCAAAAAAAGAAGCGGTATTGCACGAAATAATTATTCCCAAAAGCTGGTATGGTTTAAAATTTTCTGCAGATGAAAAGAAATTGTATGCGTCAGGTGGTAATGATAACCGCATAGTAGTATACAATATTTTACATAATAAATTGGTTTTGGCAGATAGCATCCTCCTGGATACCGCACGAAAAAAATTAATATCTCCGGCAGGTATTGAAATAGATGATGCAAAACAAATATTATATACCGTAACTAAGGAAGACAATTCGCTTTACATTGTTGATCTGAAATCAAAATTGGTTATTCAAAAAATAAAATTACCCGCAGAAGCCTACACCTGTTTATTATCGCCGGATAAATCTATCCTTTACATCAGTTGCTGGGGTTGCGATAAAGTAATTTTGTTTGATACAAAAACAATAAAAATAAAATATGAAATAACAGCAGGAGATAACCCCAACGAATTATGTTTATCTAAAAATGGCAAATGGTTATTTGTGGCCAATGCAAACGACAATAGTGTTTCTGTAATAAATACCAGCAACAATAAAGTAGTAGAAATTTTAAATGCAGCGCTTTATCCAGATGCTCCAAGCGGCAGCACCAGCAATGGTTTGGCACTTAGCAGCGATGAAAAAACTTTGTATATAGCCAATGCAGATAACAATTGCCTGGCCGTTTTTGATGTGAGCAAACCGGGTTCCAGCATGTCTAAAGGTTTTATACCAGTGGGCTGGTATCCCACCAATGTAAAAGTTATTGGTAAAAAAATATTTGTAACAAACGGTAAAGGTTTTTCATCACAGGCAAATCCTTACGGGCCTAGCCCATTGCGGCCAAGGGAAGCTGTTCTTTACCAACAGGGCGATACAGCAAAACCCATCGGTGTGCAATACATAGCAGGTTTGTTTAAAGGCACCATGAGTATCATACCTGCGCCCACTCCAAAACAATTAAGCATTTTTTCCCAGGCGGTGTATGCCAATACTCCTTATACCAAGAAAAAAGAAACCCAGGCTGAAGGAATGGCAGGCAATCCCATACCCATGAAACTGGGAGAAAAATCGCCTATAAAATATGTGTTTTATGTTATTAAAGAAAACAGAACTTACGACCAGGTACTGGGTGATATTAAAAAAGGCAATGGCGATACAAGCCTGGTATTGTTTGGAGAAAAAATTACGCCTAACCAGCACAACCTTGCCAACCAGTTTATATTGCTGGATAATTTTTATGTAGATGCAGAAGTGAGTGCCGACGGGCATAACTGGAGCATGGGCGCTTACGCAACAGACTATCTTGAAAAAACATGGCCCACCAATTACGGTGGCCGTGGCGGAAAATATGATGCAGAAGGAAACCGTGCTATCGCCAATAATAAAAAAGGATTTATCTGGGATAATTGTGTAAGGAATAAAGTGAGCTTTAGAACCTATGGCGAATTTGCAGACAATGGCAAACCTAATATTCCATCGCTTAAAAATAATATGTGCAATTATTTTGAAGGGTACAATATGAATGTAAAAGACAGCATGCGTTTTACACAATGGAAACAGGATTTTGATTCGTTGATGGCCATTAATAAAGTGCCGCAATTTAGTACCGTGCGTTTTGGAAACGACCACACCGAAGGCTTGCGAAAAGGAAGGCCCACTCCTTATGCGCATGTAGCAGATAATGATCTGGCAGTTGGCTGGTTTGTAGAATATATCAGCAACTCATCCATCTGGAAAGAAACGGCCATTTTTATTTTGGAAGATGATGCACAAAACGGAGCCGACCATGTGGATGCACACCGAAGCACAGCTTATCTTGCAGGCGGATTTGTAAAAAGAAATTTTGTGGATCATACCATGTATTCCACTTCTTCAATGCTGCGCACAATGGAACTGATATTGGGTATGCCACCCATGACACAATACGATGCAGCTGCAGTGCCTATGTGGCGCAGCTTTACAGCCACAGCAGATAGTACTCCATTTAAATCAGTATCAGCACTGGTAGATGTAAATGAAAAAAATACAGCACTTAATAAATGGCAACGCTTATCCGACACTTATGATTTTACTACTGAAGATGCAGTACCCGATATAGAATTTAATGAAGTATTGTGGTATGCAGTAAAGGGAACAGCCGTGCCTTTTCCCGGCCCAAAGAGAGCGGCGTTTTTAAAATTGAATGAGAAGGATAAAGAGGATAATGATTAATGCAGTGATTATGGCGGCTGATTTTAATTTTTTTTAGAAGACTGAAACTACTGCGAATACTGGCTTTGCAGCGTTTTTAAAAAGGCGCATTAAAAATAAATTAAAAATTTATTTGGTAGATTGAAAAAAATAAATTCATCTTTGCAACGCAAAACAAAAATATAAAACGCACATTATGCAACGCCTTAATTTACATATTGAAACAAAAAAATGCTTTAGTCCGGTAGGGGATTATACATTTTTAGGGGCGCAATGTGCTGTATCATAAAGTTACCATAACCAACTGATTCGCTTAAAGCCCCGACAAACAGTTGGGGTTTTTTTATGCATAAAATAAAACAGCCTATCACAGGCAAAAATTAATAATGATAAAAAAATTCATTCATCAGCAACCCTGCAGTTTTTTTAGTATGAGCAATAGCAGCTTATACTTTGGTGCAGTGCTGTGTAATGATGAACCATATAAACTACCGTGTAGTATTCAAACCTGAGAGGCAGCAGCCTTTTAGTGAGTAAGCCCGGTGTGATTTTAAAATCTAACCGGGCTTTTTGTTTGCCGGGTAAATTATAACAGTAATGAAATTTTTAATAGCGCTTTGGTTTATCAGGATGATGATAAACGCCCTTGATAACCGGATAGGTAAAAAAGGTAAAAAATAAAGCAGCATAAAATATTAGATGCAGAAAGGAGGAATAAGGCTTTCCCCACGAGATGCAGTGGGGAAGCTTTTTAAAAAGTTCTTTGATTAAAAAAATATAGAAGTATTCTTCCTATAGCTATCGGGAGCCGGATACTCCACCTGGTCTGAAGAGGCTGCCCCGAAAGCTTTCGGGGTCTTCTATACCATCGCTTTATGCGACCGGCCAGTTAGTGTAATGGTTAGTACATCGGGTTTTCCTGAAAGAGCGGTGTTCAAAGCCCGTACTTGTCGCAATGGTTCGTTGGTGTAGCGGCTAACATCACAGATTGTCTATCTGTTGTTAAGGATTCCCTGCCCGTCCGGTCAGGCGGGGATTCTCATACGAACCGCAAATTGTTGAGTGGTGCAATGGCAGCATATCAGATTCTGAATCTGATGATATTGGTTCGAATCCAATCTCAATAACAAATGTTGGCTCTAGCTTATTTGGTAAAGCACTGCTCTGTGAATGCAAAGAACAGGGTTCGAAACCCGGAGTCAACCAATGCGGTTGGGTGTAATGGTAACATCATCATCTTCCTCTTTTTCTAAGAGGTAAACATAAGAGGATTGTATTCGGTTCAAATCCGGAAGCCGCACCAAATTGGTTTATAGTTCAATGGATAAGAATACTTCACTACGAATGAAGAGATGAGAGTTCAAATCTTTCTAAACCAACAAAAAAATGCGCTTTAGAGTAATGGTTAACTCAGAAGTCTCATAAGCTTTTAATACAAGTTCGAATCTTGTAGGCGCAACAAAGTAAATTGACTTGTAGCTCAATGGTTAGAGCA
>JAYVGA010000196.1:0-2587 GCA_043772635.1 Chitinophagaceae bacterium | reverse complement strand
AACAGTACATTGCTGCAACTACAGGCAGCACACCTGCTTCTGGTGGCCGCCCATTTTATTACAGCAGCATCTCTTGGTTTAAAAAAAGGTATAGCATATTTGGGCCAGGTAAATATGCTGGCACTTACCTGCATATTACTCATCGTTCCGCTGCATCTTATAAACAAATACAGCAGTTTGTTAAACGCAGGTTTCAATAATTTTTACCTGGGCATGGTAAGTATGTTTATTATTAAAGAATACATCCGCAGAATGAAATATGTTTTTGTTATACCAAAACAGGTATGGATTGTTCTTGTCAACATCATTTGTTTACTGGCCTTTATTTTTTATTTATTGTACTAAAATCATAAATACATGGAGTTGCTTTTAAAAGCCGCTGGGTATTGCCCACAAAATTGCTGGAAACAGGCTATCGCTTTAAATACAAAAATATTGAAGAAGCATTTACCGAAATCGTAAGCAATACGCCCCGTAAAAATTATCATTTATTCTAACTTGCATGGTATGCAAAACAGCCCGGTTATATTATTTGATGGTGTGTGCAATCTCTGCAACAGATCTGTGCAATTTGTTATACGCCATGATAAAGAAGGGTACTATAAATTTGCCTCTTTACAAAGTGAAGCGGGTCAACGTTTACTGGAGCAATATCAATTAGCAACCAATACTTTTAATTCTTTTGTGCTTATTAAAAATGGAAAGGCATATACGAAATCAACCGCTGCATTAATAGTGGCTAAAAAACTAAGCGGGGCTGTTAAATTATTATCTGGCTTTATTATTGTTCCCTCATTTATAAGAGATGCGGTGTACAATACCATAGCAAAAAACCGTTATAAATGGTTTGGAAAAAAAGACAGTTGTATGATACCAACTCCTGCTCTTCAATCAAGATTTTTAAAATAAAAACTATGAAAGCAAAAAAAACTTTGGTGCTGGGTGTATCTGATAATCCTGCCCGCTACAGCTACCTGGCCTTAAATAAATTAAAAGCTCACGGGCATCCTGTAGTGGCCATCGGGAAAAAACAATCTGTGGTAAATAATATTAATATCATCACAGGCACTCCTGCCCAGGAGCAAATAAATACTGTTACTTTATACCTTAACCCCGCCAATCAAAAAGCGTATTACGATTATATTTTATCCCTGCAGCCAGAGCGCATTATATTTAATCCCGGAACCGAAAATGAGGAACTTGCTGCATTGGCCAAAACAAAAGGAATTAATACAATAGAAGCATGCACGCTGGTTATGCTTTCTACGGGCCAGTATTAAAAATTAAACAGGTACTATTTAAAAATTTGCCCCTACATACTAACGGGTATCTTTCTGCGTTTAGGTATATAGAACACAGGTCCAATATCACCTTAACAAAAAAGAAAAACTCATGTTATCTTTAAAAAGATTCATGTTACTGTTTATGCTGTACCTAACCACAGCATCAGTACATGCCCAGCAAAAAAAAGCTGACCCAGTTGCCGCTTTCACCAATATTTCCAACAGCATTAATCTTTCGGAAGCTACACTCAAAGCTGTTATGCAAATGCATAAAGGAGCGGATGTAGCACTTAGCTTTAGCCAGGATTTTAATTTTCCGGGCACAGTACTCAGCAACGAAAATTTGTACGATAATCTTCAAACGCTTATTATTAAATCTTCTTCTTACAACAACGCTTTATTACAGTTATCCAAACAGGTTAATGCGGATAAAAGTATTTCTTATGTGGGTCGCATTTTTAACCCGGGCGGTGCAGATGGATACGAGTTAAAGAAAACCGCTGACGGATCATATCATTTTATAAAATTTAAAACAGCCACTATACTGCAGGATTGCAACCTGAATTAAAAATTAAAGAGGTCCTAAACCTTCTGACAAACAACCAATATCCAAATCTTACACCCGGTAAAACAAACACAATGAAAAGCTTTGCATTAAAACTATTTTTATTTTTTGTCATACAATTGCCGGCAAATACGCAGGCACAAATTCCAAAACTAAACAGTTACCCATCTGCAAGCGCTACGCTCTTTATAGATTTTGACGGCCATATGGTACGCAATGCTGCATGGAATAGTGGGAACAGTTTTTATTGCGAGCCCGCAGCACTTACTACAGCACAGGTTACAGAAATGTTTAACAGGGTTGCAGAAGATTTCCGCCCTTTTAATATTAATATTACTACAGATTCTTCTGTGTATACGGCTTCGCCACTTAATAAAAGAATGAGAATTATTGTAACCCCTACCAGTGCCTGGTACGGCGCTGCTGTGGGTGGTGTGAGCTATGTAGGTTCTTTTACCTGGGGAGATGATACACCCGGTTTTGTTTTTAGCGATAAACTGGGCAACAATACAAAATATATTTCGGAATGTATTACGCATGAAAGTGGCCACAGTGTTGGTTTATCGCACCAGTCTAAATATGATGCCAATTGCAATCTTACAGAACAATACAATACCGGAACCGGAACAGGAGAAATTAGCTGGGCCCCGGTTATGGGTAACAGTTATTACCGCAATATGACCGGCTGGAACGATGGCCCTACTCCTTTTGGTTGTGCCAATACGCAGGACAACCTTAC
>JAYVGA010000195.1:0-6956 GCA_043772635.1 Chitinophagaceae bacterium | reverse complement strand
CCTCAATGCTACAGCGCTTGATGCATTCTATCACAAAAATGATAAGAAGCCTGCCAGCTTTACTAACGGCGCTAAGGCAATAACCACTGCTGAAAATACCTGGCAGCAGAAGGCATTACAGGAAAAAGAAAAAATTACCTATACCGGTTTTATTGCACAGGAAGTGGAAGCAACTGCAAAGAAATTAGGTTTTGATTTTAGTGGTGTAGATGCTGCTAAAAATGATAATGATACTTATGGGTTGCGGTACGCTGAGTTTGTAGTACCATTGGTAAAAGCAGTACAGGAACAACAGTTGATGATTGAAAAATTAAAAAAACAAAATGAGTTACTATTAAGACGTCTCAAAATTATAGAAAACAAAAAATAAATACTCATGAAAAAAATAATCATTCTTATTCTTATTCTAATGCTGAATACGGTGATGAAATTAGCCGCACAAAACGTAGGCATTGGCACCGCAACACCTGCCTTTAAATTAGATGTAAAAAATGGGAGCATTAATACCGATTCTGTTTATCGTATTGGCGGCAATACAGTGCTGTCTGTACACGGAGCCGAAAATATTTTTGCAGGGTTTGGGAGTGGCATAACTAACACTACCGGTTTTAGAAATACTTCCGTAGGATACGGGTGCCTTTTTTCTAATACTATTGGTTCGGGAAACGCTGCTTATGGGTCACATGCACTTTATTTTAACAGCACAGGCAATGATAATACTGCCACTGGAAAATTTGCGCTTAGATTTAACACAACAGGATCCGGTAACACCGCCAATGGAGTTTTCTCTCTTTATGCCAACACTACAGGAAGCAGCAATACGGCATTTGGTGCAAGTGCTTTGGGAGCAAACACCTCCGGGCACTACAACCTGGCGGTTGGCGAGCGGTCTCTTTTTTCCAACACAACAGGATTCTCCAATGTAGCAATTGGGGTTGCAAGTTTATACGGAAATGCTGCTATAGGGAACTTAGTGGCTATTGGAGACAGCGCTTTGTTTAACAATGGCGCAGGGGCAACAGGTATAAACGGCACAAATAATACTGCGGTTGGTTCCAAAGCAATGTATTCCAATACCACCGGTCATGGTAATACTGCAGTTGGTTTTCAAGCACTGTATTTTAATAAAGATGGTTTTGCTAATACTGCAGTTGGCGAGCAAGCCCTTTTTAAAACGCTTACCACTGCTAATACAGCTTTGGGTACTAATGCTGGTAATAGCTTTAATCTCGGGCCTGGTAATATATTAATTGGCTCAGCCAGTGATGGGAATGCAGATTTTTTATCTGGTTCTATTGCTATCGGAACAACTGTTACAGCCAGTAACCAGGCAAGGATTGGCAATAACTCCATGTTATCCATTGGCGGATTTACCGGTTGGTCAAATATTTCGGATGGCAGGGTAAAAAGAAACATTACTGATAATGTACCCGGGCTTTCTTTCATCAATACATTAAAACCAGTTACCTATAATTTAGATTTGGATGCGGTTGACGGAATTATACAACCTCCGGTGAAAAAAGATATGGCAGGGAATATTATTAGACTAATGCCCGTTGAAATAGCTGCCCGCAAACAAAAAGAACAAATTGTTTATACTGGTTTTATAGCACAGGATGTAGAGAAAGCAGCCAAAGATTTAGGTTATGATTTTAGTGGTGTGGATGCCGCTAAGAATGATAAAGACTTATATGGGTTGCGCTACGCTGAGTTTGTAGTGCCATTGGTAAAAGCGGTGCAGGAACAGCAGCAAATGATAAACAATATGCAAAAGAAAATAGCATTGGTGGAAGAGCAAAATAAAATATTATTGGAAATGCTGAAAAATAAAAATTGATTATATAAAAGCAAATACTTTAAAATATGGTTTTATAAAATTTATTTCTGACTTAGCTTAGGGTAAAATTTTAACCTTTGAGAGTAAGTAACAAAAAAAATGGTTCGTTTGTTACGAACCATTTTTTTAACTATAATATCATTTATCCTAAATATGCTTTTAATGCGCCACTGTAGCGGGCTTTTTGTAAACGCTTAATGGCTCTTTCTTTTATCTGGCGTATGCGTTCCTTTGTAAGATCATATTTTTGACCAATCTGTTCTATCGTTACACCATTCTCTCCATCCAAACCAAAATAAGCATTCACAATTTCTGCTTCTCTGGGAGAGAGGGATTTTAATACCCTGCGTATTTCATTTTTTAATGAATCGTGCATTACGTCTTCATCCGTTTCATCGCCACCTTTTAAAAGATCGCCCATGGCCACATCCTCTGCTTCGTGCACGGGTGCATCTAATGAGGTATGACGGGTATTGCTCTGAAAAATATTATTTATCTCTGTTTCGCTCATTTCCAGCAACTCTGCCAGTTCTTCTGTAGAAGGTTCACGCTCATGCTCCTGCTCAAAAGCCATATATGCTTTATTGGCTTTATTGTAAGTGCCAATTTTATTTTGAGGTAACCTCACCAGCCTTCCCTGCTCGGCCAAAGCCTGCAAAATACTCTGGCGTATCCACCATACTGCGTAAGAAATAAATTTAAAACCTTTGGTTTCATCAAAACGTTGTGCTGCTTTTATCAAACCAAGATTGCCTTCATTAATCAAATCGCTTAAAGAAAGCCCCTGGTGCTGGTATTGTTTGGCAACAGAAACCACAAAACGTAAGTTAGCCTGAACCAGTTTATCCAAAGCTCTCTGATCGCCCATCTTTATCTTTTGAGCAAGAATGGTTTCCTCCTCCGGAGTAATCATAGAGATTTTAGAAATTTCCTGCAGATATTTTTCAACCGCCTGGGAATCCCGGTTGGTTATCTGGGTTGCTATTTTAAGTTGCCTCATTGTATGGTATTAGTTACTGATTATAAACACTTGATAGACGCATTTTGTTGGGATAACGTTGCAAAGCGGTAAATTATGCTAATAATCCAAAAAAAATTGAGTGCAAAAGTACTATCCTTTTTTTGCATTTCATAACGATTGCAGAAAAAAGGAACAAGTGGTGTATAAAATACTCTATTTATGGAGGTTTAGATTTAAAATTTTAAATTAATAAGTCCTGATTTGATTTCTACCGCAGATACGTCCATTAATCTGCACATCTGTGGCAATTTTTTCTAAACTTACCAATTTAGGTTTTATATTTCCCCTTGATAAAATTTTATGTAAACAGATTTTATAACATCCCTGTTTTGTGGCATCTTTTCTTATTTTTGTTTTATGATAATGGATTTACGCTCAGATACTTTTACAAAACCTACCCCACCCATGCTTGCGGCCATGATGCAGGCGGCTGTAGGCGATGATGTTTTTGGGGAAGACCCCACAGTAAATGCCCTTGAGCGCACAACTGCAAGTATGTTTGGTATGGAAGCAGCGTTATTTTGCCCCAGCGGCACTATGACAAACCAGATAGCCATAAAGTGCCATACCCAGCCCGGAGATGAAGTAATTTGCGATAATATGAGTCATGTGTACATTTATGAAGGTGGTGGCATAGCCTTTAACAGTGGCTGCCAGGTAAAATCGCTGCAGGGAAACAGGGGACAAATTACTGCAGAGCAGGTACAGCAAGCCATTAATCCGGATGATGTGCATAAGGCGCATTCCTCTTTGGTAAGCCTTGAAAATACCGCTAACCGTGGAGGCGGAAGTTGTTATGATTTTACTGAAATACAGCAGATTAAGGAAGTTTGCCTCAAAAATAATCTAAAACTTCATTTAGATGGCGCAAGACTCTTTAATGCCCTGGTGGCCAAAGATGAAACCCCCAAAAAATACGGAGAAATATTTGACAGTATTTCAATTTGCCTCAGCAAAGGTTTGGGTGCACCCGTAGGAAGCCTTTTGCTGGGCAAGCATGATTATATTAAAAAAGCCCGAAGGGTAAGGAAAGTTTTTGGCGGTGGCATGAGGCAGGCAGGCTACCTGGCTGCTGCAGGTTTGTATGCCCTGGAGCACAATATAGAAAGGCTGGAAATTGATCATTTGAGGGCAAAAGAAATTGTAGATGTGCTGATAAGAAAAAGTTTTGTGGGTCATATATTACCGGTAGAAACCAATATCATTATTTTTGAAATTATTGGCCACACTTATACTGCTGCGCAATTTTGTGAAAGATTAAAGCAGGAAAATATTCTTTGTATTGCTATTTCTGCCACACAGGTAAGAATGGTTACCCATCTTGATATTGATAATGAGATGGTAAAAAAACTGGTTAATTTTTTAGAAAGCATGTAAAATATTAAAGAGTTTGCAGGCAACCCCCTCCTACTTTTAAGCTATACATTTTGTGCAGGGTTAAAATACTCAAAGTAAGGATTTACTCTTTTAAGCATACCAAATTATTTATTGATTTTTACCACAATGACCATTGACTTATTGACCTTTTGACAATTGAAATTGATTCACCATTCACCTTTCACCATTCACCTATTGACCATTGACATTTCCCTCTTAACTTAGTGTCCCATTATTATTTATTTAATTATCAATTACCAAAAATGTTTCCATCTATAAACCCCACCACTACCCTAGCCTGGCAGGCACTCCAACAGCATTTCAACTTATTTGAACAGGTACAAATGAAAGATTTGTTTTTTAATGACCCCGAGCGGTTTGATAAATTCTCCCTGCAATTAGAAGATATACTTTTTGATTATTCTAAAAACATTATAACAGAAAACACAGTAGAAGTATTGCTGGAACTGGCCAATGACTGTAAACTTAAAGCCGCCATAGAAGCCATGTTTACAGGCGAAAAAATAAATGCTACAGAAAGGAGAGCGGTATTGCATACTGCACTGCGTAATTTTTCGGGCAAGCCTGTTTTACAGGAGGGTAAAGATGTGATGCCGGATGTGCAGGCTGTGCAGGAGCATATGAAGAACTTTTGCAGCAGTTTGCATAATGGGGAGTGGAAAGGTTACAGTGGTAAAAAAATAAAATACATTGTTAACATAGGTATAGGCGGTAGCGACCTGGGCCCTGTAATGGTAACCGAGGCTTTAAAACCCTATTGGGTTCAAGGCTTTCAGCCTTACTTTGTAAGTAATGTAGATGGCACTCACATAGCAGAAACGCTTAAAAAAGTTACTGCAGATGAAACCATTTTTCTTATTGCCAGCAAAACCTTTACCACACAGGAAACCATGACCAACGCCCACACTGCACGTACATGGTTTTTACAAAACGGAGGTACAGAGGAGAGCATAACAAAACATTTTGTGGCCTTAAGTACCAATAAAACAGAGGTAGAAAAATTTGGTATTGACGCCGCCAATATGTTTGTTTTTTGGGATTGGGTGGGTGGCCGCTACAGCTTATGGAGCGCCATTGGCTTATCTATTGCCGCTACTATTGGTTACGAAAATTTTGAGGAGTTACTAAAAGGTGCACACGCTGCAGATATTCATTTCCGGGATACGCAATTTGAAAAAAATATACCGGTTATTTTGGCCTTGCTGGGTATATGGTACCGCAATTTTTTTAAAGCACATACTGAAGCTATTTTGCCTTACGACCAGTATATGCACCGCTTTGCTGCTTATTTTCAGCAGGGTAATATGGAGAGCAATGGCAAGTATACAGACCGCAACGGAGAAAAAGTAAGTTACCAAACAGGGCCCATCATCTGGGGCGAACCCGGCACCAACGGCCAGCACGCATTTTACCAGTTAATACACCAGGGCACATCCATCATCCCCTGCGATTTTATTGTACCTGCGCAATCACACAACCCGGTAGGCGATCATCATATAAAATTGATAAGCAATTTTTTTGCGCAAACAGAAGCCCTGATGATGGGTGCCAGCCACGAAAACCCTTACCGGGTATTTGAAGGTAACAGGCCCACCAATTCGTTTTTGATAAAAAAAATTACCCCTTATACTTTGGGGCAGATGATTGCACTCTACGAGCACAAAATATTTGTGCAGGGCGTTATCTGGAATATTTACAGTTTTGACCAGTGGGGTGTAGAACTTGGAAAAGTGCTGGCCAATAAAATTTTACCGGAATTGGCTGCTGATGCAGCGATTGACTCGCATGATTCGTCTACTAATGGACTGGTTAATGCTTATAAGCAAATGCGGTAGGTATTTCAGTACTTTTAAAACAACACTCTAACACTTAAAATAATCTGCCATGAAATGTTTTTTAATTACCATGATTTTTTTCAGTATCTCTGTGATAGCCTATTCTCAAACTACTATCCCATTGCCCAAAAGCTTACAGGGTTATAAAAATAATCTACCTGTTCCATCCACATTTAAAAATTACATTATCACTCCCGGCACTGGCAATAATTCAAAAAATACGGTGCAGAATAATATGCCCTGTTATAAATCAGATATGTCTGTAATATCCATCATCCCAACATTAAAATTATGGTTGCTGCAAAATAATATCCCCAATCCTTTTATGAAGGATGATGATTAAAAAAGAAAAATTCGCCGACAATGCCTAATAAAAAAAATCCTCCCGTAAAGGAGGATTTTTTATTATTACTTTAAAGTGATTTTATTACCATTTGTCAACTTCTTCAGTACTTCCATTATCAAGTGGCGTACTATCTTCAACAACCGGAGCTTTAATTTCTTCGGCTGCAGTTTCAGCTACAGGAGCAGTTTCCACTGCTTGGGCACTGGCCTCTGAAACTATAGCAGATGGTTGCTCTGCAAAACCATTACTATTTTCATCGCCTTCATAAGGAGTATCATGGTTAAATGCATCAAAATCAAAATCAGGCATCAACTCTGTTTTTACATAATCTACAGCTTCACCCAGTCCTTTTATAAACTTATTAAAATCTTCTTTGTATAAAAAGATTTTATGGCGGTCATAACCATCAGAGTCAAAGCGTTTGCGGCTTTCTGTAATGGTCAGGTAAAAATCGTTGCCACGGGTTTCTCTTACATCAAAAAAGTAAGTTCTGCGTTTTCCGGCCCTGATGCGTTTACT
>JAYVGA010000194.1:0-5947 GCA_043772635.1 Chitinophagaceae bacterium | reverse complement strand
AAGACAGTTGAAAATTACCGGGCATCTTGATATTGTTACTTACAAAGAAGCCGCTTTGTTAGGTATGGATAATTTGGAACATGGGTTTATGGCCAGTGCAGATTTTGCTGCCGGTAAAAAAGAAAATGAACCGCCTGCTGCCGGTAATTCATATAAAGCATTGAGCAACCTGGATACTCAAAATGACAGTGTAAAACAATTTATTCAATTTTTGATTGATAAAAAAGTGAGTATCACTTCTTCATTAGCCGTGTTTGAAGGAGCTACTACTACTCAGCCGCAACCCAATCAGGATGCACTCAATGCTATGTCGCCAGATACAAGAGATTTTTATTTACAAAGACTAACAGCTGCCAAATCGGCCAAAGGTCCAACTGTATATGATAAAGCTTATGCCAATGCTACTAAAATGGAAAAAATGTTTTACGATATGGGTGGCTTACTTTCTGTTGGCACCGACCCAACAGGTAATGGTGGAACAATAGCAGGTTATGGCAATTGGCGGGCAATAGAATTATTGGTAGAAGCTGATGGGTTTACGCCAATGGAAGCTATAAAAATTGCAACACTTAATGGCAGTATTGCTTTAGGTTTTGATAAAACCATTGGAACAATTGAGCCGGGTAAATCAGCCGACCTCTTAATCATTGATGGAGATCCGTCAAAAAACATTAGCGAAATCCGTAAGGTTTTATATGTTTTCAAAAACGGCGTTGGATATAATTCAAAAAAACTATTTGAATCAGTAAAAGGAAAAGTGGGATTCAATTAAAATGAAACATTTCTTCATATGAAAAAACTATTTTCCATAGCCTGTAAAGAAAAAAATAAATAACTAATTATGAAAAAGAATATCGCATTCATTTTGCTTTTCCTTATTCATTCCTGCACCTATGCGCAAAAACCCCGTGCAAGAGATATCGGAATTCCTTTTGATGGAAGTCCGGGAAAATTTAATGCCATCACCGATGTAAAGGGTGTGGAAGTTGGTTACAGCACCATAATCACCGGCAATGGAAAAAACGTAAGAGGCATAGGCCCGGTACGCACCGGTGTTACTGCAATTCTCCCAAGAGGCAGAACAAACAATCCTGTTTATGCCAATTGGTATTCACTCAATGGCAATGGTGAAATGACGGGCACAACATGGCTGACGGAATCAGGTTTTTTAGAGGGGCCGATTATGATAACCAATACCAACAATGTAGGTGTGGTAAGGGATGCCGTATTAAAATGGTTTGTAAAAACGGGATGGTACAAAGAAGATTTTTGGTACACTTACCCTGTAGTGGCGGAAACTTATGATGGTTTTTTAAACGACATCTATGGTTTTCATGTAAAAGAAAGCAATGCCTTTGAAGCATTAGACAGTGCAAAGAGTGGTTTGATAAAAGAAGGTAATGTGGGTGGCGGCACCGGTATGATGTGCCTGGGATTTAAAGGCGGCAGCGGCACTTCATCAAGAGTAATAAAAATAAAAGACTCCACTTATACATTGGGAGTATTTGTACAATCAAACTTTGGCAGAAAAAGAAATTTGACAATTGCCGGTGTGCCGGTTGGTGCAGCACTTATTGATACATTAAATAATGAATTGAAAGCACCCCCTTCTTATCAGCCGGGTGATGGATCTATTATTGTTGTTGTTGCAACCGATGCCCCCTTATTACCGCACCAGTTAAAAAGAATTGTACAAAGGGTTTCATTAGGTATTGGTATCGTTGGCGGACAGGGAACAAATGGTTCCGGCGATATTTTTATTGCTTTCTCTACCGCCAATCCAACTGCTTTTCAAAGACACAGTTTTACAAAAGTTGATGTATTACCCAACGACGAAATCAACCCATTATTTGAAGCAACAATACAGGCAACAGAAGAAGCCATCATTAATGCAATGGTTGCTGCAGAAACTATGGAAGGAATAAATGGTAATAAATCTTATGCGCTGCCGCATAAATTGGTTGTGGATGTTTTAAAAAAATATAACAGGATAAAATAATTTATCTTCTAATGAAAAAAATAATATCTTTTATCGCATATTGCGATTTGCGAAACTTTTTGTACTTTCTCTTTATGAGAAAACATAATGATATGCTTTAGCAGGATATTATTTCTCTTTTTATAATAACAACCTTGTCTAAAAATTAATTGCTCTCATATCATTATTTTACTTACGCTTTATTAACCATTCAATTTTAAAACCAAATAATGAAAAGAAAACTATTACTGCTTTTTATAACCCTGTATACAATTACAGTTACTGCACAGCAACTTTATTTTCCTGATACAGTATGGCAAATAAAAAAACCTGCCGAACTAAAAATGAACAAAGCATTATTGGATAGTGCTGTTGCTATGGCATTAAACAGTGAAAATAAAGTAGAGAGAGATTTACGCATTGCCAATATAAAATCTTATTCCAGAGAACCCGGTTATAAAATAATGGGGCCGATGAAATTAAGAGGCGGCCCTGCAGGGCTGGTAATTAAAAATGGTTATATAGCAGCACAATGGGGCGATGTAAACCGGGTGGATATGACCTTTAGTGTAACAAAAAGTTATCTTTCTACCATTGCTGGTTTAGCTGTTGATAATGGTTTGATAAAAAGTGTAACTGATAAAGTGAATGCCTATGTGTGGGACGAAACTTTTGAAGGCGAACATAATGCAAAAGTTACCTGGCAGCATTTGCTTACACAATCATCCGACTGGTCGGGCAGTCTTTTTGGTTTAAACGATTGGGCCGACAGGCCACCAAAAGAAGGCAACATTGATGATTGGAAAAACAGGAAACTGCTGGAGCCCGGAACTGTTTTTGAATACAACGATGTTCGTGTAAATTTATTAGCATATGCTTTATTACAGGTTTGGCATAAACCATTGCCCGCTGTTTTAAAAGAAAAAATTATGGATCCCATTGGTGCCTCCACAACATGGCGCTGGTATGGTTACGAAAATTCTTATGTAAATATGGATGGGCTCATGATGCAATCGGTAAGTGGGGGCGGGCATCATGGCGGCGGTATTTTTATTAATACACTCGATCATGCAAGACTGGGTTTATTGTTTTTAAGAAATGGAAAATGGAAAAATCAACAGTTGTTGTCAGAAAAATGGATCAGCGAAGCACAGCAACCCTCTGTTGCCAATAAAAACTACGGCTACATGTGGTGGTTAAATACTACGCAGGAATGGAAAGTCATTTCGCCAAAAGTTTATTATGCTGCAGGCTATGGTGGCAATTATATTATAGTAGATAAAGAACACGACCTGGTAGTGGTTACCCGATGGATGGATGATGCTAAAATAGCAGAAGTGCTGGACCTGGTCATACAGTCAATTGAAGCAAAGTGATTGCTGTAAAAATATTTAGTGAAGGGAAATCCGGGTAACAAAACAAGCTATAGATACGCAATAAATAAATAAATTTTCAAACACATTATTATGAGAATACTTATTACACTTTTACTTATCCCCACATACAGCTTTGCACAAACCACTATCCAAAACTTATTATCTCCAGCCTTTCCCACAAACCTTACCACCAGTGCCGATGGCAGTACCATTGCATGGGTGTTTAATAATAAAGGGAGCCGTAATATTTTTATTGCTGATGGAAATAATTTTAATAATACAAAACAAATTACCAGTTACACCGGCGATGATGGAATAGAAATAAACAGCCTTTGCTTTACACCCAGTGGTAATCAAATTGTTTTTGTTCGTGGCAATGCCGGTAACAGCCAGGGTTATGCTGCAAACCCTGCCCTGCTGCAAACAGAAAACGCAAGAGCTTTATACATCATAAATAAAGAAGGCAGCGGGTTAAGAAAAATTGCTCCTGGCTCTTACCCAAAAATTTCACCCGATGGTACCACGCTGGCTTATTTAATGAGTGCCCAGGTTTGGACTTCCTCCTTATCAGATACAACCCTCAAACCCCAACAACTCTTTAAATTAAGGGGCGGTCAAAATTCCATTAGATGGAACAATGATGGAAGCAAATTGGTTTTTACAAGCAGCAGGGATGATCATACATTTATTGGTATTTATGATACAACCAATAAAAGCATTTCCTTTCCTGATGCAAGTGCCGATCATGATCAGGATCCGGTATGGAGTGCAGATGGCAACTGGCTTGCATACATACGCACCCCAAATGTTCGCACCGATTTTCCATTTACACCTAACAGAACAGGCCATCCCTGGAGCATCCGTTTGCTAAATATGAAAACAGGTATTGCAAAAGAAATATGGAAAGCAGATGCAGGTAAAGGTTCTGTATTTGTTCATGATTTACCTGTAGCCGATAACAGGTTATTATGGGCAGCAAACAATCAGCTTATTTTTCCCTGGGAAAAAGATGGATGGATTCATTTGTATGCACTGGATATAGAAAAGCAAGCAACAAAACTTTTAACAGCGGGCAATGGAGAAGTGGAGAACATGGCCCTTTCTCCGGATAAACAAACTGTTTATTACACTGCTAATATCAGTGACATTAACCGCCGTCATATCTGGAAAGTAAGCGTAACGGATGCAAAAGCAGAGCTATTAACTAAAGGAGAAAATATTGAATGGAGCCCCGCAGTTACATCAACCGGCGTTGCATTAATACGTTCATCTGCCACAAAACCTGCATGGCCTGCGCACTACAGCAATGGAACGGTTACAGATATTGCTGCAGCATTTTTTCCAAAAGATTTTTACACTGCCCTGGTACAGCCGCAACAAATAGTTATTAAAGCAACAGATAAAATGGATGCGCCTGCACAAATTTTTCTCCCGCCAAATCAAAAACCCGGCGTTAAACACCCGGCAATTATTTTTTTACACGGGGGCAGCCGCAGGCAAATGCTGCTTGGTTTTAATTACGGCCAGTATTACAGTAATGCCTATGCACTCAACCAGTTTTTTGCAAGTAAGGGTTATGTAGTAATTGCATTAAATTACCGCAGCGGAATTGGTTATGGTTTAAATTTTAGAGAAGCAGATAACTATGGCATGACGGGTGCAAGCGAAGTGAATGATGTAATTGGCGCCGGCGAATATTTAAAAAGCAGAACCGATGTTGATGTAAAACGTATTGGTTTATGGGGCGGCAGTTATGGGGGTTATCTTACAGCACATGGCCTGGCGAGACGAAGCGATTTATTTGCAGCGGGTGTAGATATTCATGGCGTACACAACTGGAACGATGAAGAGCCAACTTTTGCGCCCTGGTACGATTCTTTAAAATATCCCATCGTTGGAAAAAAGGCTTATGAATCATCGCCGGTAAATTTTATAAACGGATGGAAAAGCCCGGTGTTGTTTATTCATGGCGATGATGACCGCAATGTTCCCTTTAGCGAAACAGTGCATATTATTGAAGCACTCCGGTCACAAAAAGTTTATTTTGAACAATTGATTTTTCCTGATGAAGTGCACAGCTTTTTATTATACAAAAGTTGGCTGAAAGCGTATGAGGCAGCATTTGATTTTATAGAGCGAAAAATGGGAAAGAAATAGTGTTTAGGGGAAGTATATCCTTTTTTATCAGCATGCCACCGGGGAAAGGGATTGGGCTGGAGTTATGATGTTGTAAAAATGCATGGAAGTGAGTTGAAGGTGGAAAGATATAAACTGCAACCTGTTGCCCGGGTAAGACGGATACAGGAAGTAAGTTTATTATTTTTTTAACTGTACATAGAACCTTTTGTAGTGGCAGGAAATGTTCCGTGCCTACGGCACTCTATGCAGGCGAAAGTGCTAAAATCCACGGGTTAAAACCCGTGGTTACAAAATGCTCCGAGCCTACGGCTCTACAAAATAGCTGAAGAAATAAAATGATGTTTGAATTTAAAGTTGCAGAGGCGTAGCCTCGGTTTGATTTTGTAGCAACGGGTTTTAACCCGTTGAGAAAAGAGCAGCGAATTAAATAGGAGAGCTGTAGATTCGACACATA
>JAYVGA010000193.1:0-2211 GCA_043772635.1 Chitinophagaceae bacterium | reverse complement strand
CTTACCATAAATAACCAGCCCGTAAAAGTGTACAATTCCGGTGGTTTTGCTTTTGAAATAAATATGCTGGGTGCAGATAGTTTATTTACCATAGTAGCTATATCGCCCAATAAAAAAATGCTGAGCAAAAAAATTGAATTAAATTATACAGCACCCAAGCCTGCAGAGCCGGTAAAAATATTTGGTATAGAAAGCATTCAAACTTTTCCGGAAGGAAACCTGGTATTAATGCCGGGCGATAAAATACAGGTAAAGGTAAAAGCCCTGACAGGAGCTACTGTTACCAGTTTTAAAAATATGCCTTTGTATGAATTGCCCCCGGCTTTTGCAGGTGGAATGAAAGGAATTTACCAGGGAGAATATACCGTACTGCCCGGCGATAGTTTTTTATCTGTTAAAATTCCTGTTACGCTGCGGGATTCAATTGGCCAGCGCATTACCAAAGAAAGCCGTTACCAGTTTTCTGTTTTATCGTCGCTGGCTTCCAATGTGGCAGTTACCACTGGCCGCCTGGCTCATCTTGAATATGGCCTTGGCGACGACAGGCTGGGTGGAGCAAAAATTGGCTACCTTGACAGCCTGGTACAATTAAAAATTATTGGCAAAGTGGGCAGCGATTATAAAATAGAATTAGCAAAAAACAGGATTGCTTATATACCAGATGACCTGGTAACGCTGATGCCCAAGGGCAGCTTTGCACCCTCTTCTCTTACGGGTAGCTGGAGCGTGTATGGCGATGAAAAATATGATTATGTTACGCTCTCTTTATCTGCAAGATTGCCCTATCAGAGTATGCAGGAATTAAATCCTTCTAAAATTATTGTAGATGTATTTGGTGCTACCAACAACAGCAACTGGATAACACAATTGCAATCGGTAAAAGAAATAGACCATGTAGATTATGAACAGGTAGCCGATTATATTTTTAGAATAAAAATTCAGTTGAAACATGCCCAGCATTGGGGCCACCAAATTTATTATAAAGGAAATACACTGTTGATAAAAATTAAACAGCAGCCCAAAGATTTATCGCTTAGTAAATTAACCATTGCTGTAGATGCCGGCCATGGCGGCAGCAATACAGGTGCAGGCGGCCCCACCGGTACGCTGGAAAAAAACTTTACCCTGGCCGTAGCATTAAAATTAGAGCAGGCATTACAACAGGCAGGTGCAAAAGTTATTATGACCCGCAGCACAGAAAAATTGGTTGACAATAAAGAGCGCATTCTTTTTTACCGGGATAGCCTGCCAGATCTGCTGGTAAGTATTCATTTAAATTCTGCGGGAGATCCTATTCGTGCGGCTGGCACAAGTACGCATTACCGGTATGTGGGCAATAAAAAGTTGAGCACTATTGTAAACCAACGCATGCAGGAGTTGGGGTTAAAACAGTATGGCGTAATCGGGTCATTTAATTTTATGCTAAACAGCCCCACAGAATATCCCAATGTGCTGGTAGAAACTTTATTTATAAGCAACCCTGCGGAAGAAGCTTTGATTTTAGACGAGGCTTTTCAGCAAAATATGGCCGGTAAAATAATACAGGGTATAAAAGACTTCCTGGCCGATGCGGGCCGGGATAAATAAAAGCTACGCTCAATGAGGTATTTACTTACCTATTCAAAACTGTAATTTTGCTCCCTATGTTACAAAAAAAACAAATAGTATGTATTGTAGAAGATAAGGCAGACCTTAGAGAAGCAATGAATATGATGGTGGAGATGAGCGACCTGTATGAGCTGGGCGGCAGCTATGCAAATGCAGAAGAAGCTATAAGTGAAATTCCTGATGTAAAACCTACTGCTGTTTTAATGGATATAAACCTGCCGGGTGCCAGCGGCATTCAATGTGTAAATGCATTAAAATCTATGTATCCTTCTATGTTGTTTTTAATGTGTACGGCTTATGAGGATACAGACAAAATTTTTGATTCGCTAAAGGCAGGTGCCAGTGGATATATATTAAAAACAGAAGGCCCCCAAAAAATAATAGAAGCACTGGATGATATGATATCGGGCGGTAGCCCCATGAGCAGCAATATTGCCCGCAAAGTTGTAGCCAGCTTTACCAAAATGGGAAAAGATAATGCGCTCATAGAAACCCTGAGCGACCGGGAAAAAATGGTACTGGATGAACTTGCCAAGGGTTTGATTGGAAAAGAAGTGGCAGATGTTCTTAATATTAGCTGGGGAACAGTGCGTAAACATGTGC
>JAYVGA010000192.1:0-4304 GCA_043772635.1 Chitinophagaceae bacterium | reverse complement strand
CCACATTCAATTACATTTTCTATACCTGCACCAAAACCTCCTGCATAATATTAACCTTCCTTAACCTTAAAGCAAGCCCGCTTAACCTGCAAAGCCGCTAACTAAAAATATTTTCGTAGCGCAAAATAAAATGGCTATGATTTAATCCTTTAGCATGGAAGAACTGATAGTGAGAATTAAAAACCTGCTGAAAGAAAAAACAGGCGATACAGAAAATGCCGGCGATGGGGAAGCCCGCATGGGCAAATATAATTTTCACTTCAACCGCCGGTTACTCAGCAGCGATAAAACAGAAAGAAAACTTTCTTTCAGGGAAACTGAGTTACTGAAAATACTTTATCAAAACAGGGAAAAAATAATAGCCCGTAAAGAAATCCTTAATTTACTTTGGGGAAATGATTCTTTCTTTAACAGCCGCAACCTGGATGTTTATATTACCAAACTGCGCAGCTATTTAAAAGAAGATCCTTCGGTGGAAATTATCACCATCAAAGGGGTAGGCTACCGGTTTGTGGCTTTATAAAACAGGAGTATTATTAATTTGATGTTTTAATGAAAAAAAAGTTGGCAATAACCAAAAGATTTTTAATTAGATTTAGTAATTAAAAATACATTTCATGAAAACACTGATTATTTCAATACTGCTTTTTTTTAGCCATGCATGTATTGCTCAAAATGTAGGCATTGGTACGGCATCTCCATCTGCTTCTGCCAAGGTAGAAATCAGTTCTACCAACAGCGGTTTTTTACTGCCCCGCATGTCGGCCAGCCAGCGCAATGCTATTGTGGCACCGGCTACCGGTTTACTTATTTTTAATACCGATAATAATTTTCTTGAACTGTGGAATGGAACTGCCTGGATATCTTTTGGCAGTTTGGGCGTTTTAAATAATGGTGTTCCGGTGGGCTCTACCTGCAATGGTGTATGGTCGCAAAAAGCAGATATTGGCGGTACTGCCCGTTTTGCTGCGGCTGCATTCAGCATTGGCAGCAAGGGATACCTGGGTATAGGTTATGATAATATTGCTTATAAAAAAGATTTTTGGGAGTTTGACCCTGTAACCGGTGCATGGACGCAGAAAGCAGATTTTGGCGGTACCGCACGTTTAGCTGCGGTTGCATTCAGCATTGGCAGCAAAGGATATATTGGCACAGGCTATGATGGTGTGGCCTATAAAAAAGATTTTTGGGAGTATGACCCCATAGGAAATGCCTGGACGCAGAAAACTGATTTTGGCGGTGTGGCCCGTAATGGTGCTGCCGGCTTTGCCACCAGTACCAATGGCTACATTGGTATTGGCACAGATGCCAGTACTGATAAAACCGATTTTTGGGAATATGATCCCATAGGAAATACCTGGACCCAAAAAGCAAATTTTGCCGGTGCAGGCAGAAGTGGCGGCATTGGATTTTGTATTGGCAATGCCGGATATATGGGAACCGGACAATCTAACACCGGCGCTTTTAGAAAAGACCTTTGGCAATACGACCCTTTATTAAATACCTGGACAGCAAAGACCGATCTGCCGGGAGTATCCCGAACTGGTGCTACGGGTTTTGCAATAGGAAGTAAAGGTTATATTTCTACAGGCACCAACGGCACATCCCGAAAAGACTTTTGGGAATATGATTCCGGAACAAATGCCTGGTTGCAAAAAACAGACTTTGCTGGTACTGCACGCAATGCTGCAGTAAATTTTGTTATTGGCAGCAAAGCCTATATCATAACAGGAAATGATGGAACAATCAGGAAAGATTTTTGGGAGTATTGCCAATAGCAAACAAAGCGTTGTTTGAATTCTTTTAATTTATAAAATGAATAAATTAATTTTCTCCTTTCTTTTTTTATTTGTGAGTTACTGTAGCAGTAACTTAAATAAAATGGATTCTTTCCTGTACTATTCTGCAAAAAATGCCGCAGCCCCGCAGCAAAAAAAAGATGTGCTTACCATAAAGATTTTTAAAAATGGTTCTTTAAAATATAATGGCAGTTTTGGTTTTGATATTTATAAAAATGCTGGCTTATTTATTCACCAGCCCAATATACCGGCAGTAGATGGCAACAGGGGTTTCAGCACTGCTGCACATGCACGTAAAGTTGCAACCCTGGTGGTTTATAAAATACAAAACAATATTTTTCCCCCTTCTTTATCTGTGCAGGAATTAGATAGCCTGGGAGTGCTTAAATGAGTAAAACCAAAGATTTTTCCAATCTTCCCCTGGGGTTGATGACATGCTGAAAAATATCAATCTTTTACACATCTAACAGAAAATCCTTCTGCATTAAAAGCCCCGCCAAAAGAAGTGGTATTGCCACTGTTATAAAAAAGCCTCCGGTAATAAGCAGCATTAAAACTAAAAGCGGTAGATGACCAGTAGGAGCTTACCAAACCCTGGTTAAAAAAAAGGCCATCAATAGCATTAAGATTGCCTGCCGGTAAGGCGGTAAAGCGGCTGCTGTTAGTAGCATCCGTATTGGGAAAATTCCAATGTTTTATCCCTTTTTCTTTTAATTTTCCACCGGCTGCGATAGCTCCTCCAAGGCAATCTGTTAAGCTGGTCCATTCAGCATCACTGGGCACATGCCATCCTGTGGGTGCAAGTACACGGGGATCGTTTACGGCATACCAGTTATATAACTTTCCATAAACGGCTCCATTTGCAGGATCATTATTATAATAACACCAGGCGCCGGTGGTTAAGCTAAACCATGCTGCAGGATTACTTACCTGGGGTATAGCATCTCCATTTCTGTAGGTAGCTACATCCAGGTTATTTTTCATCCAGGTTTGATTGCAGATGGTTACAGAAGGAACCGCATTTACCCTGGCACTGATTAAGGAAAGAGAAGTTTCATTTTCGGCATTGCCGGTTGTGATGGCTTCTTTTTTACAGGAACCCGTTAATGCCAGTACTAAAATGAGCAGCAGTAGTTTTTTCATCTTAATAAGTTTTTAGTTATTATAAAAATTAATCCGGAAAAGAATGAAGTCTATAGATTTTCTCAAAAAAATTTCATCCTTTTTTTAAAATACCTGAGTTAAAAATATTAAGAAAATCATGGAAAAAATATGATATTGGTCAGCAGCTAAGTTGAGAAAAAACGAAGAGGTGAATTTATATAATTTCTTTTGTGCATTAAAAGCATTCTACACTCCAGGTTCTTTTCCATTGTGCACCCGGATGCAATTTATTTATGCCTTCTTTATCTTCTAACTGCTGGTTATGGCCCACCCCATCGGCAATGCCGCACCAGGGCTCCAGGCAAATAAAGGGTGCATCTTTTGCTGCCCATATACCAAAAAAAGGAAAGTTGGTAAAACTAAAATGCAGGCCATGCGGGTGTTTACTGCAGCCAAGTGTAATACGGTTGCTCTGCATATTTTTTAATACAATGGCATCTTCGTAAAATAAACTGTTGGTTAATAAAAGGCGGTTTTGTGCTGTGGTTAAAACTTCGGTGTTGTCAGATATTAAACCATCCTGCAGTTTATAACGCTGCAAAATTTCTGTGCTGTTAAACTGTAAATAATAATCGCTATAAACAGTATTGCCGGTAAGCGGCACGGCAAATGCCGGGTGTGCACCTACTGAAAAAACCAGGTCTTCTGCGCCGGCGTTGTGCACTTCGTAAGTGCAGCTAAGAGTATTGTGCTGCAGGCGGTAGCGCAGGCGCAGCGTAAAAGCAAAGGGATAAACCAGGAGCGTTTGCTGATTTTGCGTAAGGGTAAAGATTGCTTCGGTAGGGTTTATTTGTTGGGCTGTAAAAATGCTTTCACGGGCAAAGCCATGGCGGGGCAAATGATATGTTTTATCCTGGTAGTAATAGGTATCGTTTTTTAAACTGCCTACAATTGGAAACAATACCGGGCTGTGTTTGCTCCAGTAAGCCGCATCGCCGCTCCACATATGCTGCAGGCCGGTTTGCTTATTAATGAGGCTTTGAAGCTCGGCTCCTTTGGGCGCTATACTGCAGCTAAGGCTGTTGTTTTGTAAAGTAATCATGCTGCAAAATAAATGTTTTATACAAATGCATCAATTAAAGGCAGGGCATATTAAAAACACAAGTAACTGGCCGGCTATCAGCACAGCTGCAATAAAGGATAACTGAAATTTATTTACCTATTCAATTTTGTAAACCACTTTAAGGAGCTTAAAAATAATTATCTTTCCCTTTTACGCTAACCTCATTAAAAACCAAATTATGCTTACAGAAGAAATAACACCCGATGATGTTTTAACCGGTTTGGAAACGAATATTGTAAGAGCAAATGGCGGTAAAAGATTTTTGAATTACATAATAG
>JAYVGA010000191.1:0-11725 GCA_043772635.1 Chitinophagaceae bacterium | reverse complement strand
AGATACATATACTTATTGTGCGCCTGATGGAGCATATTTTTAAAAAATATCTGTTTGATGTTAAGGTAATGGATGAAGGAGATTATTGGGATACCCATGATGAAGCATTGCTCAAGAAAAACTTTAAACTTAATGGTGTATTAATCAGCAGTTTTGTTACTGCGGTAGAAAGTTTTCCGTTGCAGGATGGCGAAACAATGGAAGTGTATTTTTTGAGGATGATGGAATGGGTAAATACCAAATTAAAATAAATATTGCACGCAGAGGAGCAGAGCATACAGAGAAAAAAATCTTAGGCTGAGGGGGAGAGTAAGCAGAGAAAAAAATGTATTTGATATTTCCTCTGCAATCTCTGCCTCTCTGCGAGCAAATAAAATTATTTTTTTTCTCCTGCAGCCTCTCTTGCCAAAGCAATCATCTGCCAGTAAGGTGGCTGGTAATTATTTTCTTTTATAAACTGTTGGGATAAAAAGGTTGTTCTGTTTCTTAGCTGGTTGTACATGGCTACAAATGATTGGTTTTTCAGGGCCTGCGTAGCGCTCATTCCTTCGGGGATGATACCTGGTTTTCCGAATTTATTTTTAATGATGCACCAAAGTTTTACCATACGTACAAAAGGTAATTGCCATTTATTGTGCGTAATGGTTTTTCCTTTGTCTGCCTGCTCCAGCAGCACATCCATCACTGCATTATCCACATGATCTTTTCTTAATGTTTCGGGGTTGCGCCATTCTGCCACCACACTAAGCTGTGGGTCGTATTCTAAATCGCTGGGCATTTGTGTTACAAAATTTTCTACACCAAAGGCACTTAACCAGTTTACCACTCCTTGTGATGAAATGGTAGATACCGCCTGCCACAGTTGAATACCTTTTTGTTTGTAAGCATAAGAACCCACTTCAGAACAGAACAACGAAGAGCTGTCATAAAAATTCATTTTAAAATCATATGGAATGTGGCGGCTCATTGCTGCTTCATAGGCTAGTTTTGCGGCCTTGTGCGGCAGCATCGGATCATTTTTTAACTGTAGCAAATTTGCACGTGCACGCAATACCATAAAGCGGAGTTTTTTATCTTTTACATATTGTTCTGCCGAAGACACTGCTACTCCTCTTTCAATATGTGCTTCTACCAATAAGGGTTTATTTGTTTTTTCTTCTACATATATCAATGCCACATGAGAAAAATTTCCGGGATAATTGTTACCCCTGGAAATCATTGCAGAAACTTCTGCACCTCCTCTTGATACCAACAGGTCGCCACTGTGTACCTGTATCCCGAAAATATTGGTGTGTGGTGTTACCGATATTTCATGTTTTACATTTATTGCTGCAGCAAAAGGCATACTGTCTGTTTGCAGCAGCACTTCTTCTGCCGCAGCCCGCATACCATATAAAATTTTGTACAGAGTGTTTCGTATATTTTTATCATTCATATTCCATTGCTGCGATTGCAGTTTTACTGCATTGCGGATATGATTGTACAGCAAAACAAAAGAATCTCTTTTGGTGGGATGTGCAGCAATGAGCGGTGCAAGGTTAAAATAATGGGTAAGTATTTGCTGCAATGCATTATCATCCGCATTAATTGTATTGGATGCAATATAATTGTACAAGATATTTTCTTTTAAAAACAAAAATGTTATCTCAGCATCAAGACTGTCTTTACTTTTGCCTTTTGCCAGCGTAAACTTCACCTCCAGCGATTGCCACAAGCTATCCTGGTTCCACACAAAGGGATGATCATCGGCTTTTATAACAGTGCGTTTTTCCGAATCGGGAATAAGCAATAAAAGATAAAGAAAAAGAAGGGCGGTGAGAATTTTTATAAAGCGGCGCCTGGTTTTTTGCATGCTGCAAAGTAAGATGGTTTTGGGAAAGATTTTTTTTAATGGAATATTTAATTATTTATTTCTCCCCCTCTCCCCCGGATACATTTTATGCACCACATCACTCTGCCAAAATTTTTTTGTATCTACATCCATTATAGATAGTTTGCCGGTAAATGCAGCGCCCGTATCTATGTTCCAGACATTGCAGCCCTGCATAGGTATATCTACATCGTAATACAGTGTAGGCGTATGGCCAATATAAATTTCGTTAAACAGTTTAAGGCGTTTGGGAAAAAGTAAAGAATCTTTTTTTATGCGTTTATCCATGGTAATGGCCATTTCCCAAAGTGTTCTGTCCCAGGTGTAGTTAGAATTATGAAACTCCTGCTGCGGCCCGTGCATGCTCGTAAAACCGGCATGAATAAATAAACGGTTGGCTTCATCAATATGATACATCTTCATGGTTTCAAAAAAATTAAGGTGCTGTAGTTTTGTTGCAGCATCTGTAGTGGCATAACTATCCACTGTTTCCTGCCCGCCATGAAACAACCATGTTTGATCAGCATGGCCGTTACGCAGCCAGTCTTCGCACCACACATCATGATTGCCTTTTATAAAAATGCAGGGCTGTTGTTTATCCAATGCTATTAAGTAATTCATTACGGCTGCCGATTGGCTCCAGCCATCCACAAAATCACCGAGAAAAATAAGGGTATCAGCTTTGGTTATCGCAGCTCTTTCTAAAACCTGCAGCAGTGCTTTTAATCCGCCGTGAATATCGCCTATTACTAATGTTCTGTTCATAAGGCCACCCCCGAAGGGAGAAGTTTAGTGTATAATAATTTGTTGCCCCTTTTAATAAAATATTGCAGGCCAAAAATACCATTTCATCTACGTCTTTTAGCCTGCTGCCCCGGGGCGTAAGGTTGCTGTACACCAGTTCTGTTTTATCGGGATATTGAAATACATGGCCTACTTTGTAATAATCGGGTAAGTAAAAAAGGATTGATGTTCATAAAAATTGTGGTTTCAATATCCTACAAAGTGTGGACTTGCAGACTTCAAGGTTAAGTGTGATAAATAAATGTAACCAGGGGTTCATTAACTGATGGAAATTTTAAATTAAATTAAAAGGGATCATTTTTACAATTGGAGATTCGTACTCGTTACAAAAACTATCCGAAACAATGATCTGCTGAAAACATTTTTCCAGCTCTGTAAAACCTTTGCTGAAAATACCATGCGTAACAATCAGTGTTAAATGAGCTGGTTGTATTTTTTGGGCAATGGCCAGAAAAGTGCCGCCGCCATCGCAGAGGTCATCAATGATTACGCAATTGCGGTTTACACATTCCTGCGGTTCCAGTACTTCTAAGGTGAGCTGTCCGTTAGCCAGGTCACGGTTTTTGCTGCAATAAATAATGTCTTTTATATTTCTGTTCCACCCAAAGTATTTACCTACTTTTTTAGCGGCACCCGCATCGGGGCAAATTAAAACTGCATCAGGCATGTTGTATTGCTCCACTAAATTTTTATTGGTAATGCCAATAACATTTTTAATGAGCAGTAATGCTGCATCAGAATGCACATCGTAGAGATATACTTTTTCAAAGCCGCAGTAATTAATTAAATCAGCCACTACTTTTAAATCTATGCTGTCGCCGGGCAGCATCAGCCTGTCGTACCGGGCGGCCATGAGGTACGGGATAACCAGTATTTTCTTTTTTGCAAACAGGTTATCCAGTGCATTGGCGGTTTCTAATAACTGTAAAAGTTTACCGGTATTGGTAAGGGAGCAAATTACTTTTACTTCATCATCTTCTGTAATTCCGGGTATATTTACGTGTGGCTGGGTATCGGGAAAGATGGTGATGTTAATTCCTTCGCTGCTGTTTAAATTAATTATTTTCATGTTTTGGTTTGTTTTGACAAGGCAAATATTGATGATTTTTAATTTGCTTTTATTTTACGCAAAATATATTTTACGGCGCCCGTACTCTTCATTGTATACTTTTTACGAGCCGGTATGAAAAACAGTAAAGGATTATTATTTTTATATTTCGCCAAATCTATCGGTTTAAACCCACATTTGGCGAAATATATATTTTATCCTGAGACCTTTTTATTGTTATTTAAAAAAATCTTCCATTACAATTTCACTGTCTGTAATGCCCAGCTTATGTGCATTATTCAGGGTGCCAAATGTAGAAACCAGCGTGATAAAAATATTTTTGGTGGTTTTTGTCTGTTGCCGGAACGCCGTTGCTTTATATTGCAATGCTGCTGCATAAGCTTTGGTAATTTCAAAAGGAGTATTATAAAATTTCATTTCGCAGATATTAATGCAGTTGTCGGCCCTGTCTATTAGTAAATCTATCTGGGTGCCAGCCTGGGTTTTAGTGCCTTTGTAAAACCAGGATGCTTGCTCAGAATATACACCGGTAATACCCAGCGTTTTTTTTATAATGTCCACATGCTTCAGGCAAAAATTTTCAAAAGCATGACCACACCAAATTTTAAAAGATTGCTGCCCGGCTTTTTGTATCCAGCCAGTGGCCTTTCTTGATTGGTATATAAACTTAAAGTAAAAAAGACTGTACTCATCGCTAAGCCGGTAGATAGATTCTTTGCGTAAATTTTTAAACGGGTATTGTACAGTGATGAAACCGCTCTGGCTCAACTCATTTATTACCGTGGTAAAACCACCACCACTGGGCAGGCCGGTTGCCGTTATTATTTCTTCCCTGCTCATTCCCCTGTCTTTAGAAGCCAGTGCTTTTACAATAGCAGTATGCCATTCATCATTTTTAAATAAGGAGGCATACAGGTTTTCAAATTCGTTACGAAGCGGCGATGCCTGCTGAAAAAAAAGCCAGTCAATATTTTGCGCAAGGCTTTTACCTGGCTTTACCTCTTTAAGGTAAAATGGAATGCCGCCGGTAATCATATATAATTGCAGGATATCGTAATGGGTAAGTGCTACACGGTTTTGCTGTAAAAAAAATTTTGTTTCGGCTACGTTAAAGGGCTGTAAATTTATTTGCCGGGTAACCCTGTTGTGCAGGCCGCCGGTATCGTTAATAATATGCTTTATCAGCCACGATGCTGCAGAGCCGCAAATAATGAGTATGATATCGTTTCTTTTGGTGCACCAGTTATTCCAAAAATTATCCAGCGCTGCTTTAAAGCCTGACCGGGGAGTTTCAAACCAGGGCAGTTCATCAAAAAATATTACTTTTTTCTTTTTGGTTTTATTGCTGCCGATATGTTCTTTAAGGAGGTTGAACGCCTGCAGCCAGGTAGCCGGAGCCGGCATTTTTTTATACCTTGCGTCGTAACTTTTAAGCGAATCAAGAAAATTTTCTAGTTGGGTAGCCTGGTTTTGCCCGTTAAGTCCACTGCAGTCAAATACCATTTCTTTTTTAAAATAGTTGCGGATAAGAAAAGTTTTGCCTACCCTTCTTCTGCCATATACCGCCACAAACTCTGAAGTATTACTTAGCAATAAAGTATTTAAAATTTCCTGTTCTTCTTTTCTGCCAACAATGTCCATAAATTTATATTTCGCCAAATGTACTGTTTTATACACACATTTGGCGAAATATAGAATTATACTTCAAACAGCATTCCTTCTTTTAACAACTGTTGATAACAGGTTTTATTAAACTGGTAAATCTTGCTGGGTCTTCCTGCACCGGCAGTAGCAGCCAGTTCGCCGGTATCTTCCAACAACCCCAGCGACAGTATTTTTTTAGTAAAATTGCGGCGGTCTATAGCCCTGTCCAGCAAAGCGGCGTAGAGTTTTTCCAGATCGGCAAACGGAAATTTTTTATCCAGCAACTCAAAACCAATAGGCTGGTAACGGATTTTTGCCCTTACTCTTTCTATAGCTGTTTGCAATATTTTTTTATGGTCAAAAGCCAGTGCAGGTAATTTATTAATACTAAACCATTGAGCATCCTCTGCATCGGTACTGGCTTTTAACTGTTGAAACAAGCTGCTTTTTACGAGGGCAAAGTAAGCTATGGAAATAATGCGCTGGCGTGGATCTCTTTTAGGTTCGCCTAAAGAATAAAGCTGTTCTAAATAATTTACCGTGATGCCTGTTTCTTCCAGCAATTCCCTTTTTACCGCTTCTTCTAAACTTTCCTGTTCTGATACAAAGCCACCAGGTATGGCCCAGCTATTTTTAAAAGGATCGTACTTTCTTTTAATTAATAAAATAGAAACGCCATCTGTTTTAGAATAACCAAACACTATGGCATCTACGGCTACTTTTATGGTGGAAGATTTATTTTGCATATTAATTACGCAAATGTAAATAATTGTAACACTCCATAACACAGGTAACCTTTATTACTGCTGCAGCACTGGCAAAAAGTATTTTCTATCCTAAAATAAATTTTACAACTTTACAGGATGCAACTCACCGCAGAACAGGAAGCCGTATTAAACACTCACACAACCTGGTGATTAATGCAGTGGCCGGCAGTGGTAAAACCACCACATTAATTGAGTATGCAAAAACACGCCCTGCCGGCAGTAAAATATTATACCTGGCATTTAATAAAACAGTAAAAACATAAGCCATACAAAAATTTGCAGCAGCAGGCGTGAGCAATGTAAAAGTAGAAACCGCTCACTCGCTGGCCTTTGATCATATTATTAAATACAGCCATTACCAGGTGGTGCAGGGTTATAAAAGTTATGAGTTGTGTGAGCTGCTGAATATTGCTACCGGAGAGCGGCATACCGATTTTATTATTGCCAGCCATGTAAATAAATTTATCAGTTATTTCTGCAACAGCAAAGCAGGTAAAGTGCAAGAAATAAATTATGCCGAAGTAATAACAGATGCAAAGGCAAAAACATTTGTTACTAATTTTTACAAAGTAATAGAACAATATACCCGTGCCGCCCTGGCCAAAATGGATAAAGGCGAAATAGATGTAACGCATGATTTTTATTTAAAAAAATTTCAACTCAGCAATCCTGTATTACCCTACGATTATATTTTGTTTGATGAAGGACAGGATGCCAGTGCTGCCATGCTGGATGTATTTTTAAAACAAACCGCCATTAAAATAATTGTGGGTGATAAACACCAGCAGATTTATGGCTGGCGTTATGCCATTAACAGCCTGCAGCAGGTAAATTTTCCTGTTTACCACCTGAGCCATAGTTTTAGATTTGATGATGAAGTGGCTTTGATAGCCAATAAAATTCTGGGCTGGAAAACAGCATTAAAACAACCCCCGGCAGTAAAACTCATTGGTGCCGGAACGACTACTGCAGCAGCACTTACAAAAGCTACCTTGGCCCGCACCAACCTGGGTTTATTATTAAACGCCATTGCACAATGGCAGCATGGCGAAATAAAAACTATTTTTTTTGAAGGCAATATTAACAGCTACACTTTTGCCGATGAAGGTGCTTCTTTATACGATGTATTAAATTTGTATAATGGCAAAACAAATAAAATAAAAGACAAGCTTATTGCCAGCATGAAAACCCTGAAAGAGCTGGAAGACTATGTAGAAAAAACCGAAGACAACAGCCTGGGCATGATTGTGGAAGTGGTAAAAGAATTTGGCAATAAATTGCCCGCTCTTATAAACGAATTAAAAACAAACCATACCAGTACCAAGGAAGAAGCAGATATGATTTTTACTACCGTACACCGCTGCAAGGGGATGGAGTATGATGAGGTAAAACTGCTGAATGATTTTATAAATCCGGAAAAACTTAAAAAATACATCTCTCAGTTTGGTGGCGATAATATAACTGATGCAGATAAAAACCGCCTGGCAGAAGAAATAAATATTTTGTATGTGGCTGCCACAAGGGCAAAAAATAAATTAAAAATTCCGGCAGAAATAAACCCGCTGCAGAGTATAGAGCTGGCTCATGAGCAGCAGGCTATTAATATTTCCTCAAAAAAATACCAGCGAAACAGTTATGCAGATGATTGGGATTTATACAGCAGGGCATCTAATAAAAAAGATATGTACAGCGGTACTGCTAAGCAAGGTAACCATGGAAAAAAATGGACCACCGAAGAAGAAAACAAAGTGGCTAAACTTTATAACAGCGGAAGTACTATTAAACACATAGCCAAACAAATAAGCCGGGGTGAAAATGGCGTACTGATGAAACTGATAAGCATGGGTATGGTGGAGGAGGGGGATGTGCCGTTTTAAGAAGGAATTACCCTGGTTAAAATTTTAAAAAAATAAAGATGAAAAAACCAAAATAATCGTTACTATAATTAAAGAAGAAACCGGGTATAGCGCAACATTTATTGTTAGAAATAAATTTATACCGACTAAGGAATATATTATCTGAGATTTCTTTACCTTAAACACAAATAACAAGAAAGTTCGTTTTAAAATACTGCTGATTTATTACATAATCCGAATGAAAAATAAAAATACCAACACCTTAAAACAACTTCATCCCAAAATGCCCAATAGTAGTAAAGAGCGCACATCGTACCAATACTCCAATGCAGCACCAGGTAACTAATTTTTTTAAAGGCGCATTAAAACCTACACCCACGGCAAGGCTTACCGGCGCACCTACCGTCATAGTTCCTAAAAACCCTAAACCAATAATGCCGTACTTGTTCCAAATGCGGTAAATCAATCCTTCTTTAGGTTTTTCTTCTTTTGGTTTTTTATACCTGCTGATAAGTGCACGGATTTTATCGCCCAAAAATGCAGCAACAAAAACACCTGCAAGACCACCCGTAAGGCTGGCACTAAATATCGTTCCGGGATGCAGGCCAAATGCAAACCCTGCAGGAATAGCAGCATAAATTTCAAAAGTGGCAAGGCCGGCTACGGTAAATATTTCTAACATAAAAGTGAATGGTCAATGGTCAATGGTGAAATCTTCGAAGAGTTTAAATTTTCAGGAAGTGTATAAATGTAGAAGGGATTTTTTTTAAAATAAAGGGATTAACGAAAAGATAACTAAACCTGAAATACAAATTCTTTGTATCATATTGTTCCAAAATTTATAGTACATCAATTACAAACAAAGCCTTCGCCTTTTCACTATTCACCATTCACCTTTCACCTCTTCAATATCCCCTTACATTTTTCCCTTCTACATAATTCATAAAAGCTTTGTTGCAAACTTTGTTGCCTCCCGGTGTGGGGTAGTTGCCGGTAAAGTACCAGTCGCCTTTATTGCTGGGGCAGGCTTCGTGCAGCGATTCAATCTTTTGATAAATGACATCTACCGGTATTTTAATATCTTCCGGTGTAATCAGTTCTGCTATTTTTTTACTCATCTGGCTAAGCGTAAAAGGTTTGTACACCTGGCGCACCAGGTTTTCGGTATGCAGCTGGTTATTGCGCTGCAGTTCTTTGCACTTGGCCAGCAAATCATTTAATATTCCCTCCTGCCCGCTTTCTTTAAGTAATGCTACAGCGGCCCTGAAGGCAATAAAATCGCCCATCTTGCTCATGTCTATTCCATAACAATCGGGGTAGCGTATTTGTGGCGCTGATGATACAATGATGATACGTTTTGGTTTAAGCCTGCTCAGCATACGGATAATACTTTCCTTCAAAGTGGTACCCCTTACAATGCTGTCATCAATTACTACCAGCGTATCTATATCTTTTTTTACAGTGCCATAAGTAATATCATACACATGCTGCACCATTTCATTTCGGCTGCTGTCTTCTGTAATAAAAGTGCGGAGTTTTACATCTTTAATGGCAATTTTTTCAATTCTTATTCTGCGGTTCACCATCTCCGTTAGTTTCTCATCGTCATAGTCTTTACCCCAGCTAAGTATGCGTTCTATTTTTATTTTATTCAGGTAATCTTCTGCACCTTTAATAAGACCATAAAATGCTGTTTCTGCAGTATTGGGTATAAAAGAAAAAATGGTGTTCTTTAAATCGTAATCCAGTTTTTTTAAAATAATACCACTTAGCTGCCTCCCCAGTTCTGTTCTTTCTTTATAAATTTTTTCATCGCTGCCACGGCTAAAATAAATGCGTTCAAAGCTGCAGGCCAGTCTTTCTTTAGGTTCGATAATTTGCTCTACACTCACACTTCCATTTGCTTTTACTATTAATGCACAACCCGGCATCAGTTCCTGCACTTCATTTTCTTCCAGGTTAAAAGCTGTGCGTATGGCTGCTCTTTCACTGGCACCAACAACTACATCATCATTAATATAGTAATACGATGGGCGTATACCGTGTGCATCCCTCATTAAAAAAGCATCGCCATTGCCTACCATACCGCCAAAATGAAAACCACCATCAAACAGCGGAACAGCTTTTTTAAGTACAGATATAATATCCATTTGCCCGGGTGCATTTTCATCCGCCTTTACCAAAAAATGATGCAGCACTTCCATCATTGCTGCCAGGTCGCTCTGGCATTCAAATTCGCCGGGGGCGATATTTACCAGGGCAAATAATTCTTCTGTATTTACAAGGTTAAAATTGCCGGCCAGCACCAGGTTGCGTGAAGGGATAATATTTTTTTTTATAAAGGGATGGCAAAATTCTACATTATTTTTTCCCTGTGTTCCATACCTCAAATGCCCCAGTAAAACTTCTCCCATTACACCAAGGTGCCCTTTCATAAGACCGGGATGATTTTTAATATCAGGTTGATATTTTTCTACTTCACTAATCTCTTTTCCAATTTGATAAAACAGGTCGGCAATGGGCTGGTTTGCACTGCTGCGCAGGCGGTACATAAAAGGATACCCCGGTTCACTATCCAGCTTTACGGTGGCTATTCCGGCTCCGTCCTGGCCACGGTTATGTTGTTTTTCCATCAGCAGGTACAGCTTATTTAAACCATACAAAACAGATTGATATTTTTGTTGATAATAACTAAAAGGTTTACGAAGCCTGATAAAGGCAAGGCCGCACTCATGTTTTATTTCGTCGCTCATTGTAAATTGGTCCGGAACTAACCGGTGCTGTAATGAGCGGCAAAAATAGTTTATTGCAGTAAGCAAAAAAAATCCCCCGCAGGCGGAGGATAATATTTGATGTTAATTTTATTTTTAAAGACCGCTGAAAGTTAAGCCAATCTGCATAGTCTTTATATCAGGAGCTACTCCGTCTTTAAACAAACCGGTAAGGCTATAGGCGCCAAACAAGCTTAGGTTACCATAGCCAATGCGGGCAGTGCCAGCCAAACGTGTGGTATTAAAATAACTCTTGGTACTTTCTTTTTGTGTTTTTGAATTTATAAGCGAACCACCTGCAGTTCTTAATCCTTTTGCTTTGGTATGTGCATTAACCATGGTGCCAATTTTAATACCTATAGCAGCTTTAAGTGTTTTATTGGGGGCAGATGGATTTGATGTAAACCTTAGCTCCAGCGGCACTTCAAGAAATGCTGTGGTAAGTTTAAATTTTTTATAGTTGTTGGTGGTATCTGCAGCTCTAAATGGAAGCAGGGTACTGGTAGCGCCAATATCAATAGTCATTTTTTTAAAATAAATATTGCCTGTTCCCACACCAACACCTGCTGCAATGCTAAAGCGGGGATTTGCTTTAAAAGGTTTATCAAACATGATATATACATTGGCACTTTTTTGAAAACCACTTATATGGCTGCTGATACTATCCGGTGCGCCCTGCCAGCTGTTTAATGCAAACTGTACCATAAAATGATCGGCGGCACGGTTGGTAAGATCAAATGTTTTTTTGGGTTTGGTTTCCTGGCTAAAGCAAGGCACGGCTGCATTAAGCGCAATAAGGACAACAAATAATTTTCTCATAATGTATTCTTGTGCGGCAAAAATAGTTGGCTGCACGGTTAATGAAAGGTTAAATGAATACGATAAACAGGTGCGCTTCAATGATATTAAACGATTGCAAGAGAGCCTTACTGTTTTTCTTTACT
>JAYVGA010000190.1:0-11821 GCA_043772635.1 Chitinophagaceae bacterium | reverse complement strand
CACCGGTAACCATTAAAGCTGCAGTAGCTAACAGGAATAATTTTTTCATTATAATTTATTTTGTTTGTTTATTAATCAACGTAAAAATAAGGGGAAAATTATATAAACGATATTTTAAGCTGTTAAAATCTGATGAACGGCGGAGCCATTTTAAAACCACTGGCACATTATGCAGGTAGCGGCATCGTAAAATTGGCCGTTATAAAGTAGCAATTACCGTTACCCCACCCTTAACCACTTCGTTTAGCTGCACATTAAGTTTGGTGCCCACAGGCAATAACAAATCTACCCTGCTGCCAAATTTTATAAATCCCATTTCCTGGCCCTGTTGCACTTTTTGGCCAGTTTCCAGGTAGTTTATAATGCGTTTGGCCACAGCTCCGGCAATCTGTTTTACCAATACTTCTATATTTCCTTTTCTTATTACCACACTGTGGCGTTCGTTTTCTGTAGATGATTTGGGGTTCCAGGCCACCAGGTATTTTCCTTTGTGGTATTGATTATACACTACTTCTCCGCTCAGGGGGTTGCGGTTTACATGCACATTGGCCGGGCTCATAAACACAGAAACCTGCAGGCGTTTGTCTTTAAAATATTCTACGTCTGTTATTTCCTCAATCACTACCACTTTACCATCTGCAGGGCTTATTACCTGGCCATCGTTAATGGTTAACTGCCGGGCAGGTATCCTGAAAAAAGAAACAATAAATAATACAAAAACCAGGCTTACCACAAAAAAAGCAATGCAGAGCCACAATATAGATGTTCCAAAAAACCAGAACATTACTACGTTTAACACACAAAACAACATGGTAGCAATTGCAATAGATTTATAGCCTTCTCTATGTATAGTCATTGGTAAATAAAATTGATGGGCAAATGTAGTGAAAAAAAACCCCCTCCGCCCCCTGAAGGGGGAACTTTGGAAGGTTAAAAGTTTTTACCTGCTTTTTATTTGCACTAACAGCTCATATTCCAGTTGCCCATTAATAGTGATATCATAAAAAGAGCCTCACATACACCCACACCGCAGGTGCAGCCAATAGTAAAGAATCAAACCGGTCCAAAAAACCACCATGGCCGGGCATAAAATTACCACTGTCTTTTATGTTGGCATTACGTTTTAGTTTACTTTCAAGCAGATCGCCAAGTGTGCCAAATACAGCACAAATGGCCGCAATAAAAATCCAGTGATGCACGGCAATAGTTTTAGCCGCAGGAATAACAGTGCCCAATATGGCTATAACAACCACACATAATATTGCTCCGCCTGCGGTTCCTTCCCATGTTTTTTTTGGCGATATTTTACTAAAGGGAGTTTTACCAATAAATGAACCTACTATATATGCCATGGTATCATTTATCCATATAGAAAAAATAATGGCGCAGGAAAATATCAACCCAGTATTAATCACATTACCCTCATTAAATGTAAACTGATCTCTAAGATTTATTAAAAGTGCTAAGGGTAAAGCGATATAGATTAAACCGCCAAAACTCATCCATTTTGCTTTTGCAGTAATAATTTTGTTCTGAAGCATCCATATCCCCAGCCCCACAATTTCAAAAATCCATAAAATGAGTTTGCCACTTATTTTATACTGTGTAAACATAAAATCAGCAGGGTATGCATCTACTCCTAAAACAATAATTAAAGTAAACCCACAAATGGCAAAAAAGTATTTTACAACAATGTCAATTTTAGTATTGTATATTTTTTCAATAATTTTTAAATACTCAAACCAGCAGCCAAAATGTACAATTGAAAAAAGAATAAAAAAGGTTTTAAAATTCCAAAACAAACCCAGCAGCATTACCGCCGCAAACACAATGGCCGTAAGGGTTCGGGTTCTAAAAGTTTTTTTGTCTAATGCCACGGCTGGTTGGTTTCTTTTTTTGCAAACGAATGAAAAGGATCAGCTTCGGCCAGCAATACCTGTTCTTTGGCTGCAATGCGGGCTTTGTTATTTTCAGAATATTTTTCTAAAAGTTTAAATAAAAAGTATAAAACAACAATAGATATCAGCCCCCACCACCAGGGCATTTCAGGATCCAGTTTTTCTATATCCAGTTTTTCATTTTTATTGCTCAGGTAAAACAGTTGCGAAACAGCTATGG
The DNA here is from genome assembly GCA_043772635.1 of Chitinophagaceae bacterium. Classification (GTDB taxonomy): domain Bacteria; phylum Bacteroidota; class Bacteroidia; order Chitinophagales; family Chitinophagaceae; genus Ferruginibacter. The sequence continues at coordinate 9,703 of JAYVGA010000190.1, read as the reverse complement.
CATTGTTTAAAAAATGAGCTATAATATTTACCCATATGTTTTTGGTTTTGTAGTACAAAAAGCCCAACATAAACCCAAGTACAGCCCTGCTTAAAAAAAGGTAAATAGAAAAATGTATAAGGCTAAACAGCAGCGATGTTACCAGTATGGCCATTAAGGGGCTCTTCCACCATTTTTCAAAAAGGTTTTGCATGGCGCCTCTAAAAAATATTTCTTCAAACATGGCCGGAAAAAAAGCCATAATAAAAACAGCTAAAATAAACTCTCCCCAGCTTTTTAAATTACTAAGTGCAAGTACCTGTTCATTATAAAGATCTTCCAGGTTTTTGGCATATGTATTTAAAGATGGAAAATGAGCCACAGCCCATTTTGTAAAATCGGCCAGGGGAGAAGCCAGCAGGTTAGCTGCCAGGATAATAAAAAAAGCTATCAATACCTGCCTGCCGTTAAACCAGGGGTTAAAGCCCAGCCAAAATTTATTTTTTCCGTTTACTACCAGGGAGTATAAAACCGCCGGTACAAAAAGCAGCAGTAAAGTTCCCAATACCTGGCTCAGCCTTGCCATGGCCACATTTTTAGGATCCATAAGTGCTTTAATCATCACATTGCCCATATCTTTCATGGAGGTGCCTGCTGGTATTAACTGCATACCTATTAATAACTGCACGCCACCGGCCAGTATAAAACCCATTCCAAAAAAAACGAATAACATTCCCAGTTGTGCCCAGCCAGAAAAACCCTTTATTGATTTGTATTGCATACGTTAACCTATTAGTTGTAAATTTGCGACCGCAATATACAAATAGATATGCCCAAAATTGGCAACATACAATTACCGGAATTTCCGCTTTTACTGGCGCCCATGGAAGACGTGAGCGATCCGCCCTTTAGAGCGGTGTGCAAAACCAATGGTGCAGATTTAATGTACAGCGAGTTTATCAGCAGCGAAGGGCTGATTAGAGATGCCATGAAAAGCAGGGCCAAGCTGGACTTTAGCGAAGAAGAACGCCCCTTTGGCATACAGATATTTGGTGGCGATGAAGAGGCCATGGCCATGAGTGCCCGCATTTGTGAAACCGTAAACCCCGACCTGATAGATATTAATTTTGGCTGCCCGGTAAAAAAAGTGGTAAATAAAGGTGCCGGTGCAGGTGTATTAAAAAATATTGATTTGATGGTGCGGCTAACCGAAGCCGTTATAAGAGGCACAAGCCTGCCCGTAACCGTAAAAACAAGATTGGGCTGGGACGATAATACAAAAAACATTGAGGAAGTAGCCGAGCGCCTGCAGGATATTGGCGTAAAAGCGCTGGCCATACACGGCCGCACCCGCTGCCAGTTATACAAAGGCGAGGCCGACTGGACCCTGATAGGAAAAGTAAAAAACAACCCCCGCATACATATTCCCATATTTGGTAATGGCGATATAGACAGCGGGCAAAAAGCCCTGGAATATAAAAACCGTTATGGTATTGATGGCATTATGATAGGCCGTGCCGCCATTGGCTACCCCTGGATATTCAGAGAAATAAAACATTACCTGCAAACCCAAACCGTTTTACCATCTCCCACGTTGGAGGAACGTTTAGAAGTATGCCGTACTCACCTGCAAAAATCGGTAGAATGGAAGGGGCCTATTGTAGGCATTTTTGAAATGCGCAGGCATTATACCAATTATTTAAAAGGTTTACCCGGTATAAAAGATTTTAGATTAAAATTAGTTACCCTGCCCAATGCCCAGGCTATAAACGAAGTGCTGGATGAAGTGGCAGAACATTATAAAGACTACCAGTTTGAGCGTACCCCCATAGAGATTATTAATTATCATGAGAAGTGCCCGTTGTAAAAAAACCTGCACTTTTTTTTACTTGCCGGGTTAAAGCCACATTCTTTTAAGGGTATCATTATCGGTAACGCCTCTATATTGTCTCCTTCAACTCTAAGCACCTTATCACAATCTGAAAGGTCAAAATTAATTTTAAAAGATGGGAATGCTTCAGACAAAATACAAAGCAACATTTTGCTTTGAACCTTTTTCTGAACATTTGTTTTAAAAACTTCAACCATTCTTTACAAATTACTATTAACAACATCATTATTTTTCACACAACGCAATTATCCATTGATACATTTTTTCATTTGCAGCTCTTGCCATTTTTGTAGGGAAGAAATTAAAAGCATGCGAACTTTCGGGATAGACTGCAAGAAAGGTTTTATTACCTGCCAATCTCCATCTTGCTTCCATAAAATAAGTATCGTCTATTAATGGATCTGCTGTTCCTATTGTAAATAATGCAGGTGGTAAATTTTTCAGGTCAGCATACAATGGTGAATATTGTGGATTTCGCAATTGCTCCTTACTCCATCCATTAAATACCAGTTCATAAGTTTCATCCATATATATTTTAGAAAGTATAAGTGTGCTGTCTGTCGCCATTGTGCATGATGGAGTACGTGAAAGATCGAAACAACCATAGATAAGATTTACGCCTCTCACTTTATCAATAGCGTGCAGCGAATCCCTGATGTAAAGAGCAGTTATTGCGCTTAAATGTGCGCCGGCTGAAGCGCCTGAAATAAATAACTTATCTGTACCAAATGCTGCCATTGCATTATTTACCAACCATTTTGCAGCGGCTTTGCAATCGTTTATACAGGCCGGAAAAGCATTCTCCGGAGCTAACCGATAGTCCACACTCACTACCGCTACTTTACATGTTCTTGCCATGTTACCGTTCTGGATATCATCGCTTGCTGCTGTTCCCAAAGACCATCCGCCGCCGTGTATTTCCAGCACTACTGCAAGGATGGTATCAGGTTTAAAAATCCGGAGTGCAAGATTTCCCGCTGGCCCTGTAATATATTTTACAGAAGGTTGTAGCTGAGGTTTTATAAAACTGTTTGGCTCCATAGAAATACGTGCAGCAGCCAAACCTTTTTTGGTTAATATAGAGGCCCCTTGAGGCATGTGTGCAAGTTGCTTATTGAAGGCTCTTACTTCCGGCAGGTAGGCTGAATAATCTTCATTGGCATTTGTTTGCTGTGCAAATGCATTGTTGGTAAATATTAAAAGTAATATAAGAAAGCTGATGATAGAAAACTTCTTTGTCATGATATAATTTATTGTTGTGAATGCAAAAAACATTTTTTTATTTTATACTCCCATAGTACCTGTTTTCACTTCTCCTGCACGCTTGTAATTTGCTAAAATAACACCGCTTGGTGTAATGAAATTATCCACTAATTTGAATGATGCCGGAAGTACATTATCATTAAACAATTTTTTTCCTTTACCGAGAATAACCGGGTGAATGTTAAGCCAGAATTCATCTACTAAATTATGCCTTAATAATAGTTGAACAAGTTTACTGCTGCCCCAAATTTTAATTTCTGGACCATCTGAATTTTTAAGCTTTTTAATATCTTCCACACTTGTAAGAAATTCTGAATTTTGCCAATCAGATTTATTCCTGGTTGTTGACAAAACGTATTTTGTTACTTCATTCACTCCAGGCCAATGTTCCGCATGTTTAGGCCAATAGTTTTCAAAAATGTCGAAAGTTTTTCTGCCCAGTAAAAGGTCTGCACGTTGCATTTGTTTTTGCATTACCGGACCGGCAGCTTCGTCATCAAAAGGCGCACTCCAACCGCCGTATTTAAAATCTTCTGTCAAATCTTCATCTGGTCCGCCTGGTGCCTGTATTACGCCATCTAATGTAATAAATGATAGAACTGTTATTTTTCTCATGGTATTTTAATTTATTATTTAATTGAAATGAGTATGTTTAATTTAAATATTTTTTTATTAAACATTTTTTTTATTTTATTGACAATGCAAAGGTCGAAGGCTTTTCAGAATTTTACGCCGTGTAAAACGACAATTTGAGGGGTTAATAGCGACAAAATATTTAAGAATACAGCAAACTAATTGCACATCGGATCGTTAGCTATTGACATTTTAACTTTATCATCTTCTGAAAGTCAGTTGAATAATATTTAATTTTTTAATCATTTCGTCAGCTCAATTTTTTTAATTCGTAGCCTCAACCCCATATTGTATTGCTGCTTCAAGTATATCAATGTTTATATCTTTCAACGTTTTAAACTTAATGCAATACCCGGTTACACTGGCCTTGCCGATTTTTTTTCCATACGTTTGGACTAAATATGTCCTGTCTTTTATACCCATGATATAGACAGAGATTCCGGTTGTATTTGCACTCAAACCAATTTGATAAAACTCCCTGGTCGTTCCCCGTCCGACCCGGTCATCCGGGCGGGCATCAGCATATTTTATGGTGTAAGATCCATATCCTATATTAGGATTAGAAACAATTTTACCTTTATCGTCTTTGCCATCCAGAAACCATTGTTTACATTTTGGTATTAGTTGCAGAATGATCTTGTGCAACTCTTGCATGTCGTTGCGTTTTGGTTCAGGTTGGCTGGTAATATACTCTTTGATTTGTTTTTGTACGTTCATAACATTAGACTTTCCCTTTATAATTTGAGTCAAAATCTACCATCCATTCAATTCCATATTTATCTCTAAACATTCCAAAATATGAACCCCAGGGACTATCACCAATAGGCCCTTCTATTTGTCCTCCTGCTGAAAGCCCATTGAATAATCTGTCTGCTTCTTCTTTACTTTCCGCACTTATTACAATTTTACTTCTGTTCTCATTTTCGTTTGTCCGTCCCATAAATTCCGGAACATCATTTGCCATCAACACACTGCCTTTACCGATAGGCAAAGCAATATGCATAATTTTATTTTCTTCTTTTTCCGCAACTATAAATTCAGCACTTGCAAGGTCTTTGAAACGAATAATCTTTGCAAACTCTCCGCCAAATACTGATTTGTAAAAACCGAATGCTTCTTCGGCATTTCCGTTGAAGTTGATATGAGGATTAATGATTGCCATAATTTTTATTTTTCGTTGTTAAATTCTATGCGTTCTTATTTGTCCCGATAACTATCGGGATCATTTTTTCGATAAAGTTGCCAGTAATTCATCCAGGCTTTTCATGGTCATAGTAAATCCGCCCTGGAAGCCCATTTCAATCAGCTTCTCCATTCTTTCAAGAGATTCATTATAAATTGTGATACTCACTTTTGTTTTTCCGTTTTGTTCGCTGAAATTCAAGTCCCAATCAGATCCCGGCAATTCAGGATTTTCATCTGCGTCAGCAAATGCATTCAAATATTTGAAATTGGTTGTCGGACTAATGGAAGTATATTTTTGAACAGACCAACGTTCCTGTCCTTCAGGGCTTACCATAGCATAAAATCTTCGTCCGCCTACTTCAAAATTCATCACTTTTGTTTTTGAAGCCCAGGGTTTTGGTGCCCACCATTGGTCAAGAATTTCGGGTTTGGTAAAAGCATCCCATACCAACGAAAGCCCGGCAGCAAATTCTCTGTTTATAAATACTTTTTTTGTTGATTTGTCAACAGTAAAATCGAATAGCAAATCGTTGTTTCCCGCCTGGCGGGATTTCTCTTCGTTTAACATTTTTTTTATTTTTTAATTGTTGATAATACTTTGTCAAGCTGATTGAAACGGGTTTCCCAGATTTTTCGGAACTGCTCAATCCATTTATCTATTTCTTTCATTTTTTCTATTTCAAGTGTGTAATAAATTTCTCTGCCGGAAACCTCTTGTTTTACCAACTCACATTCAGTCAATATCTTTATATGTTTTGATACTGCCTGCCGGCTTGTATGAAAATGTTCGGCAAGTGCATTTGGTGTCATTGCCTGTATAGCAATAAGCACAATAATTGCCCGTCTTGTCGGGTCGGCAATGGCTTGAAAAATATCTCTTCTTATTTCCATGTTTAATATATTTGCAACTATCTGGTTGCAAATATATATGCAATTATCTGGTTGCACAAGTTTTTTGCGAAATATTTTTTTTCAGCATGAAAATGACAGGAAGTTTGAAATAGTTGAGTGTACCAATAGCATAACAGTCTAAAAATTTTTCTATAATGAGATGCTTTGGTACAGATCGGTACTTGCCTACCGGCAGGCAGGTTTACCAAATGCCACCCAAAGGCTCTTCAGTTCCGCCGTGCGGCGGAAAGCAACATAACTATGGCCTAAAATGAAATTCCATTTGGCATTATAAAGTATTCATACCCATATGATTTTTTTAAATCTTCCGTGCATTATGTACTTAATTGAATGGTTTTTACGTTACACGTATAATTTTAAAAGAAGATAGCTTAGCTGCGGTAAAGGAAATAGAAATTTACCTTTTCTTAATGCACATAAGTTACTGCCTTAATAAGCATTACCAAGTATACCAATATCAACAAACCCAATAAAATCCTTTAAGTGAAAAAACTACTACTAAGCATTGTAATTATTATTTCTACTCAAAATTTAACTGCACAAACATTTGCAAAAAGCATGGGCTCTGCATTAGCCGAAGCAGGTCTTTCTGTTGCCGTAGATGCATCGGGTAATGTTTACAGCGCAGGATATTTTAATGGCACGGTAGATTTTGACCCTGGTGCTGGCATTACAAATTTAGTGAGTGCTGGTGCCGAAGATATCTTCATTGTAAAATTAGATGCGGCAGGAAATTTTTTATGGGCAAAAAGCATGGGCGGAGCAGGTAACGAGTACGCACAGTCTGTGGCAGCAGATGCAGCTGGCAATATTTATACTACAGGTTATTTTAATGGCACTGCAGATTTTGACCCCGGTGCAGGCATTATTAATTATACAAGTGCCGGTAATACAGATATTTTTATTTCTAAATTAGATGCAGACGGAAATTTTATATGGGCTAAAAGCATGGGTGGTACTGGTGTAGAACTTTCTCAGTCATTGGCTGTAGATGCTTCGGGTAATATTTATACCACGGGGTATTTTGAAAGCACTGTTGATTTTGACCCCGGAGCAGGTATTGCTAATTTGGTAAGTGCAGGTGGTTCAGATATATTTATTTCTAAATTAGATGGGGCAGGCAACTATGTATGGGCTAAAAGAACAGGAGGAACAGGTATTGACGTAGGAAATTTAATTACAGTAGATGCGGGCAATGTTTACACAACCGGTTATTTTTATTCAACTGTAGATTTTAACCCCGGTGCCGGCGTTTCTAATTTAGTGAGTGCTGGTGGTTCAGATATATTTATTTGCAAATTAGATGCGGCAGGTAATTTTGTATGGGCCAAAAATATGGGCGGAAGCATTAATGATATTAGTTATTCTATTGCGGTTGATGGCTCTGGCAATGTATATAGCACCGGTTATTTTCAGGCCACAGCAGATTTTGACCCAGGGGCCGCAACAGCAACCTTAACAAGTGCTGGCAGCTTTGATATATTTATTTCTAAATTAGATGTGGCAGGCAATTATGTGTGGGCCAAAAACATGAGCGGAGCCAGCACAGAAGCTGGTAATTCTATTGCGGTAGATGTATCCGGAAATGTTTATGCTACAGGTTATTTTCAGGCAACAGCAGATTTTGACCCCGGTGCAGGCACAGCTAATTTAACCAGCGCAGGCAATACAGATATTTTTATTTTAAAAATAGATGCGGCCGGCAATTATGTATGGGCTAAAAACATAGGAGGCAGTGCTGCTGATATTGCAAATGCCATTGCTCTTGATGGTGTAGGCAATGTTTATACCACCGGTCATTTTCAGGCATCAGCAGATTTTGACCCCGGTGCAGGCACAATAACTTTAACCAGTTTGGGTGGCAATGATATTTTTGTATGTAAGCTAGATCTTGTATCTCTGCTGCCGCTAAGGTTAATTAATTTTAATGCTGCTGCGGCCGGTAAAAGTAATGTACTGCGCTGGCAAACGGCCAACGAAATAAACAGCACTGATTTTATTATACAAAGAAGTAATGATGGTATAAATTTTACAGCTATTGGCTCCCTGCCATCAAGAGGTGCGGCCCATGCTTCCTATAATTATGAAGATGCTTTTATAAAAGCTCCGGTATATTATTACCGTTTAAAAATGCTGGATAACGATGGCAAATTTACATACAGCAATATTATCAAATTAACCAATCAACCGCTTAACCAATTAACCATTTACCCTAACCCTGTAAAAGACAGAACTTCGCTGCAGGTAAATGATAAAAATCTTATTGGCACAACTATAAAACTATTAGATGCCAATGGCAGAACGGTTAAAAAAATTATTGTAAACACTCTTTTTGAAACAGTGGATATGAGCCAACTGCCTGCGGGAATGTATTTGTTGCAAACAATAAATAAGGCAACTCAAAAATTAATAAAAGAATAATTTTTATCAAAATAAGTTACTGAACTGATAACCGCTGCCATGTGTGGTGGCGGTTTTTATTTAGTGGGAAAGTTTAAAGAAGGTTGTAAATCCTGTGCGGCAAAAAAGCTGTCTTCATTTTAAATTTCTATTTTTCCTTAGTGCCCGTAAATTCTTTTAACCCTGCAGTATAATGCTTTGCTCTTGACTCTGCAAAATAATCTGCACCCAAACCTATGGCTGCCTGTATGGCCAGCGCCACACCCAGTCCTGTAAAAAAAGTTTTAGTACTGTCATTTTTAAAATAAAAAAATAAACAGATCCCTGCAATCAGCAAAATAATTTCTGTGTACCGGTACACTACAAAATTTTTATTTACTTTTTCCATTCGGGGAATTTCTTTGTTTTTTAATTCCGATGGGTTCATATCATAGGCATACACATTTTGCATACGGTCTGCATCGCTGCGTTTGTAAATGGTAAAGCCCGCTGCCAGCTGTACCATACCAACTACAAAAAATGGAATGGCAGCACCTTTATGCCAATTGGTTTTTATAAAAAAGAAAAAAACAATGGCTAATATTATGGCTGCTGCACCCAAAAAAATAAAAAGAAGGCTTTCACTTTTTTCGGCAGTAAAATATTTTTCAATATCTGTTTTGGCAAACATGGCTTTGGTTAAAGGTTGATGAATTGATAATCTTAATGGCTTATTAAATTAGTGTCTTTGTTTCTTTAAATTCATTATTTATATTTAAGGCTTCGCTTACAGCCTTACCCATGGGTTCTATTGCCGCTTCAAAAAAATGAGTAAGATTACCTTCTTCATCTACCAGGTATTTACAAAAATTCCAGGATGGAGCCACATAATTCCAGCCGTTTTTATTTTCGTCGGTAAGCCATTGATATACTTCATGCTGCCCTTCTTTTTTAATAACCGTACTTTTTTTTGCCAGCGGAAAAGTTACACCAAAATTTATTTTACAAAACTGTTCAATGGTTTCATCTGCTCCTTTTTCCTGCTCACCAAAATCGTTGGCCGGGAAACCAATGATCTGCAGGCTGTTTGTATATTTTTCATGCAGAGCCTGCAGGCCTTCGTACTGGTTAGTAAATCCACAGTCGGAGGCGGTGTTTACAATCATTACTTTTTTGTTTTTAAGCTCAGCAAAAGAAAATACATCTCCATTATTAAGGGTTACTTTTAAATCGTAAAAAGATGCAGGTGCCATGGTATTTGATTGTAGTTGTTTATTCCTTTTTCCTGATATTGCTGTGAGCGAATTAAAAACAGGATACAGGAATTTTAATACTTTTTGCCTTACTGTCATACTATAAATTTAGCCTATTAATTTTTTTAAAAATGATAATCTTCCGGCATAGGGTGGATATTTCATAGAAGGGTCAATCCAGGCAGGCGTTTTAATCACTCCTTTTTTA
>JAYVGA010000189.1:0-5337 GCA_043772635.1 Chitinophagaceae bacterium | reverse complement strand
ATTTATTCTTTAGCCAAAAGTGGCCGGTGGGGACACCGGCCACGGCGGGTCGCCGCCGTTCGTGTCCCACGAACGGCTTAAATGATGAATGAAAATTCTATTTTTAGACAGCTTCTGATAAATAAAAATCTCCATCGCAAAATGGAGATTTTTTATTTTATTGAAAATCTTTGTTCTCAAACATGCCTTTATAATAGAGATAATATTTTCCGTCTTTCTTATTACGCCAGTAACGCTTGCCTTCCAGGTCGTAATAATAACGGCCCTGTATTGTTTTAGTGGCGGCATTGTCATTTACGGTAATAGATTTGGGAACCGGGGTTTTAATGGGAGCTTTATAAACCACTACTTTTTTTACCGGAACTTCTGTGGTAGTAGTTGCGGTTGGTTCTTCCGTTTTAGCAGGTGTGGTTTTGCGGCTGCAGCTTTGCAAAACAATAAAAACAAAAAGTACAGGCAGAAGCGAAATGTATTTTTTCATGGATTTGCTTTATCCATCCTCTGCAAGAATAAAACCAAAAATTCTATTTTTTATTTTTGGGTTTGTATTTTTTGTTAACCTTGGGGTTATTAAAATAACTATCCAGCTCTTTTTCATCAGCAGGGTCTTCTTTATAAGGAATATCTATCAATTGTACCTGCATCTGTTTTAGCTCATCCTTTAGTTTTCGGGATTTGTTTAGAATATCGGGATCACGGGTGCCGTTAAGTTGATTATCCTGCAAAAGATATTCTAATCTTTTAATGCTGCTGCGTATTAGGGTAGCCGTGTTTTGTTCGTATGTGCTGTTTGGCGCTGCGGCTTCTTTTACAGGCACCAAAGCTATGCCCACACTAGGCAAAATTTTACCTGCAGTCTTTTGTCCTTCGCCTGGTAAAGAAGACATGATAGTACCGCTGAGTGCCGTGGTAGCAGAGCCAAGATCAAAGCCAGTGCGGGTGCGTTTTACTTTTTTTATTTTTTTATCTACCAGCCGGAAACTGCTTTTTAAAGAAGTAATGTATTTTCTCGTATCTCCCTGGAGCCTTTCAAATTCTATCAGCTGCTGCGGATAATTGATGTTTTCTTTAACCACTATTTCTATGGCGGCAGTATCTGTTACATGAAATTTTGTACTGCCAATAAAATACAATTCCAGTCGTTTTGTTTTTTCCCTGTCGGCATCTTTTATAAAATCAAAAGGAATATACCAGGTAAAATCATCACCACATTTTGTAACAGGCGTAACAGACTTAACCGGGTAATTGCTGATGTAAGTAAGCTCTTCAATAGGAAAACTTCCATTATCGCATTGAATTTTAAAACTCACCGTATCTCCTTCATCAATATATAAAGTGCGGGTTACAGTAGGTTTTACGGCAGATAAAATTATTTCTGTACTGTAAAATAATAATTTAAAGGAAGTGTCTACTTTTTCTGCGGGGCGGTTAAGGTTTTGTACACTTAAATTTACGTTGTACTCATAATCGTATTTCAAACGGCCCGATAAAAAATAAGATTTTTCTGCTTTAAAGGATAGCAGGCCATTATCTTTATTAATCTTTAAACCCACCGGAGGATTTTTTAAAAACCAATAATAGTCATCTGGCTTTTTATTTATTTCTAATTGATATTTTAATGTAGAATCTACATGTAAGGTAAAGTAGGGATTAAGATTTTTAATTCTTAAAAGGCTATCAGCAGGTTTTAAAAATAATCCTGATGTATCTGTACCCACCTGTGCATACACGCTATCATGAGTTAAAAAAATATAAAAAAGAGAAATAAAAAAAAACCTTGCCATGTGGTAAATCATTAATTGTATATGGCGAAGATAAATGTTTCCATTTTTTTACCCATTATTTAATACCATTAATGATTAAATACTGCCGCCTTAATTGTTATGGTTCTAATAAAAAGGGATATGCGTAACTGTAATACTCGTTAATAAAAGGATATATGAAATTTATATGGGTTGCTTTATTTATGCTGACTTTTAATGTAAATGCAAAATGCCAGGCCACAGAAGATTCTGTAAAGGCTGCAATAAATATGCTGTTTACTTCTATGAAAACCAGCGATAGCAGTTTATTGGTTTCCTGCTTTGCAGATAGTGCCATATTGCAAACGATAATGCAAAATAAACAGGGTGGGATAGTTGTAAAAAATGAATCAATAAAATCATTTGCAAAATCTGTAAGCAGTGCATCCAAAGGCTCCCTGGATGAACGTATTGTGTTTGATGTAATAAAAACAGATGGCCCGCTGGCTATTGTATGGACGCCTTATTCATTTTATTACAACGGCAATTTTAGCCATTGCGGGGTAATTCTTTTCAATTGATAAGAACAGAAAGGGGATGGAAAATTAATTATCTTATTGATACCAGGCGTAAACTGGGCTGTAAGTAAATAATAAAACCCCTCCGGGAACGGAGAGGTTTATAACCCTAACTAAACGGGTAATCAACTGTATTTCTCTAACTGCATTTATAAAATACTGATGTCTTTAGTGCCAGCTTTTGCGATCTCTTTTTTTGGGAGTTCAAGTTTTAAAATTCCATTTTCATACTTTGCCACAATGTTCTCTCCATCAATTTTTTCATCAAGGGTAAAGCTGCGTTTAAAAGAGCGGTAAGAAAATTCTCTGCGGATCATTTTATCTGATTCTTCCGCTTTCTCTTCTTTTTTTTCTGTGCTGATGTTTAAAATATTGCCATCAAGCTTTACAGTAAAATCAGATTTTTCAAAACCCGGAACAGATAATTCTACTTCATACACTGCCGGCTTTTCGGTAATGTTTACAGGAGGAAAATTAAATACATCTTCCCTGAAAGTTTTGGCTACGGTAGATGGGAATTCGTTGAATAGATCTTTCATCATTCCATCTAAGGATCTTAAATTGTTATTTACTTTTACGAGTGTCATGATTTTTTATTTTTTTATGTTTTAAAATTTGTTGTTTGATAATGGTTGTTCAAATGCTGTTCCATCAGGAAAATCAAGACAAAATTTGCCTGAAATATATTTTTTAGCGACACAATGGCCGTCGAAATGTTTTAGATGCGTCATTATTGCCGATAGCTTTTAATAATGGATAGAAATATTTCGATTCATCTTTGCATTTAAGATTGTAGTTTTGCTTTTTAATAAAAAAATTAATTAGATATGTATCCAGAAGAAATAGTAATTCCGATGAAAGAGGAATTAACAGAAAATGGTTTTAAAGAAATGCTTACTGCAGAAGAAGTAGATAATACTTTAAACCAAAAAGGAACCGCATTGGTAATGATAAATTCTGTGTGTGGCTGCAGTGCAGGTACTGCAAGACCAGGTGTATTAATGGCGGTAAACAGCAGTGCAAAAAAGCCAGATTATATTGCCACAAGTTTTGCCGGTTTTGATGTAGAAGCGGTGAACCAGGTAAGAAAACATTTAATGCCTTATCCTCCATCTTCGCCTGCTATTGCATTATTTAAGGACGGGCAATTGGTGCATATGATAGAACGCCATAACATTGAAGGAAGAAGTGCACAAATGATTGCCGATAATTTAATGGGTGCTTTTGATATACATTGTAATTAAATCTGTTTTAAATTTTATTGTAATTATCCTCCTGTAACCAATAAGTGCAGGAGGATTTTTTATTGCGGTGAGTAAAGAATATATTGCAACGAATTTTTACTAAATATCTATTATGTATCCCAACTTATATTATGTTTTTAAAGACTGGTTTGGTGTAGAGTGGCATGGTCTCTCCTTATTAAACACATTTGGTTTATTTGTGGCAATAGCATTTATTGTAGCAGCAGTGGTTCTTTCATCAGAATTAAAACGAAAAGAAAAGCTGGGTTTATTAATGCCAAGAGAAGAAATGATAACTGTTGGCAAGCCCGCCTCTATGATGGATCTTTTTTTAAACGGCGTTACCGGTTTTATTTTTGGATATAAGATTTTTGGATTTTTTTTTAACAGGGCAGCAGAGTTAAATGCGCAGGATTATATATTTTCTACCAAGGGAAATTTTTTAGGTGGCATAGTTGCCACAGCGGCATTGGTAGGTCTTAAATATTGGGAAACCAATAAGCAAAAATTAAAAACTCCGGAACGCAGGGCTGTTCGCATATGGCCGCACGACAGGGTAGGAGATATAATTATTCTCGGTTTGATATTTGGAATTTTGGGTGCTAAACTCTTTGATAATTTTGAAAACTGGGATGAGTTTGTACAGGATCCAATTGGCAGAATATTTTCGCAAAGCGGGCTTACATTTTACGGTGGATTAATTATGGCTACCGCTGCTATCTGCTGGTTTGCCTATAAAAAAGGGATTAAAATAAAGCACCTGGTAGATGCTGCAGCACCAGCTTTAATGATTGCTTACGCTGTAGGCCGTATTGGCTGCCAGGTATCGGGAGATGGCGACTGGGGTGTTTATAACAATGCTTATATAAGCGATGATTATGGCAACGTATCTGTAGCTGCACCCGCCGACTTCAATAAAAATTTACAAAAAAATGCTTCTTATTTTATAGAAGGAAAAGCTCCTGACAGCAGCGGACGATCTTTATTTGTTACAGACAGATACTATGGTTCTTTAGAAGCCGTGCCTCATAAAAGTTTTAAGGGGCCTTCTTTTTTACCCAGTTGGTTATTTGCTTACAGCTATCCTCAAAATGTAAATAAAGATGGTATTATTATTCCTGGTGTAAAAGACGAGCATAACAGGGTTTTGCCATCACCGGTATTTCCTACGCCATTGTTTGAAATTATCATATGTACCTTGCTTTTCCTGTTTTTATGGGCCATAAGAAAGAAGATAAAAACCCCATTTGTGGTTTTTGGCATCTACCTTGCAATAAACGGAACAGAACGTTTCTTGGTAGAATCTATACGGGTAAATAAAACCTATTCTATTTTTGGAATGCATCCTTCCCAGGCACAAATTATAGCTATATTATTGATCCTTTGTGGATTAACTATAATCGCCCTTGCAAAAAAGAACGCTCACCGATTATAATTTATCATTAGTAACTTATTGTAAAGGATAACCGTTAGACTAATATCTAACCGGTTATCCTTTTATTTTACCGTTAACTATAAAACCATGTACTATGTAAAACATGGTACATACTTTTGTTAAGTAGTTATTAAAGTATATAACTGCTTATTAATTAGCCAATCCTCCAACTCCGCAGCCACGGTTAGGAGATAAAAAACAAAGTATAGTCATGAAAAAACTTTTTACAACTCTGGCGTTAGCCGGTATCTCATTATGCAGTTTCGCCCAGCAGGAAGGCGGAAAAATTATTGGAATGATAAAAGATGGGGGCAATCAAAAAATTATTGATGCTGCTA
>JAYVGA010000188.1:0-4067 GCA_043772635.1 Chitinophagaceae bacterium | reverse complement strand
AACAGTGAGATTATTTTGGAAAATGGCCTTATTAAAGCTTTGGAGTTTGAACTGGCACAAATAGAAAAATCGGGCCAGTACAAAATTAATTTTAAAGTAACGGGTAATACTATTTTTTTAGACAGCAGCAAAGAACTGGTGCTGTTCAGGATAACACAGGAGGTTTTGCACAATATTATAAAACATGCACAGGCCACACAAATTAATGCAGAGCTCCATTATAATACAGTATTGCTAAAGCTTGCTATATCAGATAATGGTAAAGGATTTGATACTAATAAACTACAAAACAAAGGAACGGGAATAAAAAATATGCAGAAAAGAATACAACTGCTTAACGGCACCTGCATTGTAAACAGTACACCCAATACCGGTACCCGGGTAAAAATTGAAATCCCTTTTATATGACAACCAGCAATAACTATAAAATAATTTTGGCAGACGATCATATTGTATTAAGAGATGCGCTGGCAAACTTAATTAATTCGTTTGGCGAGTGCAGTGTAATTGCAACTGCCGGTAATGGAAAGGATGTAATGATAGCCATCGGCAATGATAAAATTCCCGACCTGGTTATTCTTGATCTGAACATGCCTTTAATGGATGGATATGAAACTGCGCAATGGCTGCAGCAAAATTATCCTGAAATTAAAATAGTAATACTCACCATGTACGATTCTGAAATTGCACTTATCCGTTTGCTGCAGGTAGGTGTGCGTGGCTTTTTAAAAAAAGATATTCATCCTGCAGAATTACAGAAGGCTTTAATTGCAGTTGCACAAAATGGCTATTATTATTCTCATAACGCCACAGCAAAACTGGCCAATGTATTTCAAAAAACACATCAGTCTAAAGTGTCGTTAGAAAAAGGCATTCTTACAAGTTTAGAAATTGCATTTTTAAAACTTGCCAGCACCGATATGACCTACAAGGAAATTGCCTTTGAATTAAAACTTTCGCCCAGCACTATTGATAACTACCGGGAAACCTTATTTGAAAAACTGGATGTTAAGAGCAGGGTAGGTTTGGCTATTTATGCGGTAAAAAATGGAATAGTTAGTTTTTGAATAAGTTATTTCTGTTGCAATCTTAGCAGACATACAAAGCGGGGAACGGGGGGTATTTTTTATTT
The DNA here is from genome assembly GCA_043772635.1 of Chitinophagaceae bacterium. Taxonomy (GTDB): domain Bacteria; phylum Bacteroidota; class Bacteroidia; order Chitinophagales; family Chitinophagaceae; genus Ferruginibacter. Next base: position 2,935 of record JAYVGA010000188.1, on the reverse strand, counting down.
TCAGATTTTAAACAAAAACGAATTTAAGCCAACCCATCCGCTCCAATCTTCGCAACACCCCTCTCCACTTGTGGAGAGGGGAAGGGGGTGAGGGGCTGAGGTTTAAAACAACCCAAACAACTGCGCATCTATTTTTCCAATAATCTGGCCCAGGTGTTCTTCGTTTTCTGCAAATTTATTATTGTCGGAGTCTATAATAAGCAACGGGCCTTCTTTATAATTATCAATAAAATTATTGTAATAATCGTTTAGTTTTTTTAGATAATCCAGGCGGATGTTTTCTTCATACTCCCTGCCTCTTTTTTGTATTTGCGATACGAGGGTGGGCACGGATGCTTTCAGGTAAATAAGCAGGTCTGGCGGCTTCACCATTGTTTTAAGCGTTTCAAAAAACTTATAATAATTTTCAAAATCCCGTTTACCCATCAGGCCCATATCGTGCAGGTTGGGTGCAAAAATATTGGCATCTTCATAAATAGTACGGTCCTGTATTACGGTTTCTGTTCCCCGCTGTATATCCAGCAGCTGCACAAGCCTGCTGTTTAAAAAATAAATCTGCAGGTTAAAACTCCACCGGGGCATATCTTCATAAAAGTCGTTCAGGTAGGGGTTATGATCTACATCTTCAAACTGTGGTATCCATTTGTAGTGTTTGCTTAATAATTCGGTAAGCGTGGTTTTTCCTGCACCAATATTTCCGGCAATAGCAATATGTTTTGGTTTTTTAATTTTAGCCATAATTGAATGTACGATTTTTGAAGTACCAAAAATGAACGGTACTTATTTATTTTAAGGGATAAATATATGCGTTGCTGTTAATAATATTTCAGGCCAATGGCTTCCCTTACGATGTTCATGGTGGCAGCGGCACTTTTATTTGCTTTTGCTGCACCGGCTTCCAGCACTTCTTTCAGGTAGTTTTCATTGTTTAATATATCTATTGTTTTTTGCCTTATGGGTGCTAAAAAATTTACCATATCTTCTCCCAGTTGTTTTTTCATATCGCCATAGCGGATGCTGCAGTTATTAAAATCGCTCTCGTATTTTTCTACCACAGTTTTGCTGCTCACCAATTTCATCAACAAAAAAATATTTTCTACAGGTTCCGTTTTTACAGCATTCATTTCTGCAGGTACCGAAGCAGTTTTAATTTTCATAATTTTTTTAAGAATGATATCATCAGCATCACTTAAATATAAAGTAGCCATCTGGTTTTCGCTTTTGCTCATTTTACCTGCTCCATCAAGGCTGGGCACTTTTACCAGTTGCCCTCCATAATTAAATGCATGTGGCTCCGGAAAAACGGGGCCATAGCGATGGTTAAAACGGTTGGCAAAATTGCGGGCCATTTCCAGGTGTTGCTCCTGGTCTTTCCCCACGGGCACAAGGGATGCACGGTGCAGTATAATGTCTGCCGTTTGTAATACCGGGTAAGTAAGCAGGCCGGCATTTACATTTTCGGGGTGTTGCCTTACTTTTTCTTTAAACGTTACTGTTTTTTCCAGCTCACCTTTGTAAGCCAGCATATTTAAATACAAATACAGTTCGGCTGTTTCATGCACCTGGCTTTGGCAGTATAACGCCACCTTATCAGGGTTTAAGCCGCAGGCAATATGTTCTGCCACCACCCTCATCACACTGCTCTTTAATTCTTTTGTGTCGGGATGTGTGGTAAGCGAATGCCAGTCGGCCACCATAAAAAAACATTCATACTCTTCCTGCATTTGCACAAAGTTTTTTATAGCGCCAAAATAATTGCCCAGGTGAAGGAAACCCGTTGGCCTTATTCCGCTCATAACAATTTTTTTGTCCATCATAAATTTGTAAAAGGTTTTTATTTTGCCAGTAATACGGTAAGGCGAAAAGAAAAAAAATGATATCATTTGTAAACGCCTTTTCGTCTTCCCGGCATGCCCCACTTTTTGCGGCGGAAATTTTAATTCCCTTTATCTTTTTGAGCCTTAGTGGTAAAATTATCTGCCACAAAGAAACCAAGGCACAAAAAACTTTGCTTTTAATATTATTTTGATAAGGCGAAAAAAAATATCATCCATTCAAAACGCCTTTTCGCCTTCCCGGCAAACATTATTTTTAGGGAAGACGGTAAGGCGAAAAGAAAAAATATCATCCATTTAAAAATGCCTTTTCGTCTTCCCGGCCAGTTTCGTACCTTCTTTGTCTCAAAAAATGTACAGGCGGCGAAGATAACAAAACTCAGATGGGTATTATCAGCCTGTTAAGGTAAAGTTTTAAAAACCATTTGTATAAAAGGGAGTTGGCTGTGCCCCGAATCCTTTATTTTTGTTTTATGGAAGTAAATGACGTGATGGTTAACAAATTGGCAAAGCTTGCCCGGCTTAGTTTTAATGAAGCCGAAAAGGAATCTATTACAAACGATCTGCAAAAGATGATAAGTTTTGTACAAAAAATGGATGAGGTAGATACAACAGGTGTGGAGCCACTGCAGCATATGAGCAGCCGGCAAAATGTGTGGCGGCCGGATACAGTGCAGGGTAGTTGCAGCAAGGAGCAGGCTTTACAAAATGCCGGCAAACACAACAACGATTTTTTTATGGTTCCCTCAATGATCAAAAAACAGTAATATGGCATCATCCATCATTCACCTGGAAAACATACGCAAAAGCTATTACCTGGGCAAGCAGGAACTTCCGGTACTCAAAGGAATTACCATGGATATTTTTAAAAATGAGTATGTGGCTTTAATGGGCCCCAGCGGTAGCGGAAAATCTACCCTGATGAATATACTGGGTTGCCTTGATTCTCCAACTGGTGGCAGATATATTCTTAACGGTAAAGACGTAAGCGGCATGCCCGATGATGACCTGGCGGGCGTTCGCAATAAAGATATCGGTTTTGTTTTTCAGCAGTTTAATTTGTTGCCCAGGCTTACCGCTGCCGAGAATGTAGCTTTACC
>JAYVGA010000187.1:0-9898 GCA_043772635.1 Chitinophagaceae bacterium | reverse complement strand
CACGGATTTCTAATTTTGATTTAACTTGCCTCATAAGTGACTGTTTTTTGTCAACCTATTTTAGGCATACACAACCATTGACCATTGACCTTTCACCTTTCACCTTTCACCTTTCCACCTTTCACCTTTCACCTTTGATTATGATCCCAGTCATAAAACCTCCACCCCACTCATCCGTACTTTGCACAAAGTTTTATTATGGATATTTTTCGCTGGTTGCGCATTTGTTTTTTTAATTTATTGCTTGTAGCTGCGCTGGGTATTTTGTTAAGATATAAAATTGCATTTTCTCTCCCCTTTATAGATCAGAAACATGTGCTGCACAGCCATTCGCATTTTGCATTTACGGGATGGGTTACGCAAACATTGCTGGTGCTGCTGGTTTATTACCTGCAACAGCAGCAGCTCTCCGATGCTTTTAAAAAATACAAAACCCTGCTGCTGCTCAATCTTATTTCAGCCTATGGCATGCTAATAAGTTTTATACTGCAGGGATATGCTTTGTTCTCCATCAGTTTTTCTACCCTCTCTATTTTTACAGCATTTGTTTTTGCATACAGGTACTGGAAAGATTTAAACAGGCTATCCAATACCGGCATTACACATCACTGGTTTAAAGCTGCACTTATATTTAATGTATTATCATCGCTGGGAGCATTTAGCCTGGCGGCATTAATGATGCTAAAACTTGCCAACCAAAAATTATATTTATCATCTGTATATTATTTTTTACATTTTCAATACAATGGCTGGTTCTTTTTTGCGGGCATGGGATTATTTTTTTATACAGTAAAAATGCAGGCAGATAAACATACAAAAAAAATATTCTGGCTTTTTGCGGTGTCCTGTGTACCCGCTTTTTTCTTATCTATTTTATGGGCCGCTATTCATCCGCTGTTATACTTTGCGGTAGTGTTGGCAGCACTGGCACAAACCACTGCATGGATATTATTTGTACAACTCATATTTAAAAACATAACACTTGTAAAAAATAATTTTACAAAATACAGCCATTGGTTGCTTGCACTAAGCGGCATAGCCTGCAGTATTAAAATTATACTCCAGTTATTTTCTGTAATCCCCTACCTGAGTAAGCTGGCATTTGGTTTCAGGCCCATTGTTATTGGCTACCTGCATCTTGTTTTGCTTGGTGTAATTACTTTGTTCCTGCTAGGCTATATTGTTTCTCTGCAAATAATAAAAACAACAGGAGGAACCAAAATGGGCATTGGTATTTTTGTGGGAGGAATATTCTTAAACGAATTATTACTGATGATACAGGGCGTGGGTGCCATCAGCAATACGATGATTCCATTTTTAAACGAAGCCTTACTAACTGCAGCATTGGTACTTTTTAGCGGCATGCTGATATTAAATCTTTCTTTAAAAAGAATAAATAATTCCTGATTATTTTTTTTTAATCACTATACACAGCCTGCTCCGATGTTATTTAATTAAGGCTTTGAACGCCACGCCCTTCAGGGCAATGCTATTTTAGTTAGCCAAGTTTCAATATTTAATCATAGAAAACGGGGTTATGGATCGCATTTTGAATTCCAATTACTATATTAATATCATCCCTGCCCGTTCCGTTCAGGCGGGCCTTCGTGATTTAAAATAAGCGGCATTTGTACTTGCGGATGAAACATCTTGTTGTTGCAGAGTTTTAGCTCCATTGTCCGCAATTATTTATGACTTTTATTATAGAAGCCTGAAAGGCTGACATTAATATAGCTAAGTAATACAGCTATCGCAAAACCCCGAAGGGGTGATATTAAATATTGAACCTTGCTCAGCTAAATGAGATTGCCTTCCAGCCGCCATCCTTGTGTCTCTTTACATTTTAATTTATCATCCTTCATCCTAAGCCGTTATATTTATTTGTACAAAGCCTATTTAGTATCTTCGGCCACTAAAAATCATTGCAGCCAAACCATAAATTAATAAAGATGGATATTGTATTTAATAAAAATGAAGACGCATTAAAACTTGCCTGGAGCCGCACAAAAAAACATTTAGAAAAAATATACGAAGGTGGAGGTAAAAAAGCAGCAGCAAAACAAAAGGAAAGAAATAAACTTACCGCAAGAGAACGCATTGCTTACTTGTGCGATGCAGATAAATCTTTTATAGAACTGGGCGCATTTGCCGGTTTTGAAATGTATGAAGAACAGGGCGGCTGCCCGGCAGGTGGTACCGTAAGCGGCATAGGTTATGTAAGCGGCAGGCAATGTATAATTGTTGCTAACGACCAAACAGTAAAAGCCGGTGCCTGGTTCCCTATTACCGGAAAAAAGAATTTACGCATGCAGGAAATTTCGATGGAAAATAAATTACCCATTATTTATTTAGTAGATAGTGCGGGAGTTTTTTTACCCATGCAGGATGAAATTTTTCCGGACAAAGAACATTTTGGAAGAGTGTTTAGAAACAATGCAAAAATGAGTGCCATGGGTATTACACAAATTGCTGCGGTAATGGGCGCCTGTGTTGCAGGCGGAGCTTACCTGCCCATCATGAGTGATGAAACTTTAATGGTAGAAGGTAATGGCTCCATTTACTTAGCCGGGCCGTATTTAGTTAAGGCAGCCATTGGAGAAGATATAGATAACGAAACTTTAGGTGGTGCCGAAACACACAATGCCATCAGCGGTATTGCCGATTATAAATTTGCTACTGAGCATGAATGTTTAGATCACATCAAAAAAATATTCAGCAAATTAGGCCAACCACAAACCGCAGGTTTCGACAGGATAAAAAGTATTGCACCCAAACCTGCAGCCGGAGAAATTTATGGCATCATGAGCGAAGGCAACACCAAGCCTTACGACATGGTAAAAATTATTGAGTGCATAACGGATGCGGATAGCTTTGATGAATTTAAACAGGAGTATGGCAAAACAATTGTTTGTGGATACGGCCGCATTGAGGGTTGGGCTGTGGGTATTGTTGCCAACCAACGCCTGATAACAAAAAACAAAAAAGGCGAAATGCAATTGGGCGGCGTAATTTATAACGACAGTGCCGACAAAGCCGCAAGGTTTATTATGAACTGCAACCAGAAAAAAATTCCTTTAGTTTTTTTACAGGATGTAACCGGTTTTATGGTGGGCAGCCGCAGCGAACACAGCGGCATTATAAAAGATGGCGCTAAAATGGTAAACGCTGTTGCTAATTCTGTAGTGCCAAAAATTACCATTATCATTGGCAACAGTTATGGCGCCGGTAATTACGCCATGTGCGGCAAGGCCTACGATCCCCGTTTTATTTATGCCTGGCCCACCGCAAAAATTGCCGTAATGGGTGGCGAGCAAGCCGCCAAAACTTTAATGCAGATACAAGTGGCTGCATTAAAAAATAGTGGCAAAGAAATTACGCCAGAAGACGAACAAAAAATACTAAACGAAATTATAGACCGCTACAATAAACAAACCAGCCCTTACTACGCCGCTGCACGCCTTTGGGTAGACGAAATTATTGACCCCGCAGCCACCCGTAAAGTTATTGCCGAAGGCATTGCCGCAGCAAATAATAACAGTGAAATGGCGGAGTTTAAAACAGGGGTTTTCCAGGTGTAGGAACACGCCTGTGGCGTGTTCAAAAAGAATTCGCCACAGGCGAATTCTTACAACTGCCGCTGGCAATTTTTTGTTACCGGCATTTGTAATTTGATTTGACTTCATTGGCGACGCTCCGTTCAACTGCAAATCATTGAGGAACTTTTATTGCAGCGGATATAATAGCTTAGGTTTAGTAAAGACACAACAGATCAGAACCTCTGTACCCTTTACATACTGCACCAAAACGCAAAGCTTAATAGAATGTGATATATAATTTTATTTTTTTGCGATTTCCAAATGCTACATCTTATTCCTTTAAAAATACTGTAGTATAAACCTGTGTATCACTTTTTACAGTTACGGTATATAAACCTGCGCTTACATTTTTTAAACTTAAAATCAGCACTGCAGTATTGCTTAGCGTTTGCTGCAATATTGTTTTGCCCAAATTATCGGTAATGGTTACTAAAAGCTGGCTGGCTTTTAAGCCATGTTTTATTTGTAAAATTTCTGCAGCGGGATTAGGATACACGCTTATGCCATTAGCAGCAGTAAAATTAACCAGCCTTATTGGGCTGTAAGTTATTTTACCATCGTTATCTACCATTTTAAGACGGTAGTAATTGTTTCCGCTGGCAGGGTTTATATCTACTGCTGTGTATTGGCTTGCGGTAGTAGTATTTCCATTGGCGTTTACAATAACAAGCTTAACAAAATTGCGGCCATTTAAACTCCTTTCTACTTCAAACCATTTTGTGTTTATTTCCTCCTCCGTTTGCCAGGCTAATGAAACTGTATGGTACTTTTTTTCAGCTGTAAAATTTACTAACCTCAGAGGCAGTATAGTAAGCGGTATTTCGGTTAGGTAAGCTACAGAAATATTGTTTGTAACAAGATTAAACTGGGGTGGTTGTGCATACGTTGGGTTGGTGCCATTTATATCAATACCAAAAATACCATTTGAACGGGCTTTATATAACCTGCCATTACTTGCCTGTAACATTTTACAATCGGCACCTCCATTGCCATAAGTAAAATCAAACTCAAACACAATCTGAAAACTTAAATTTACAGGGTTAACAGAATAAACAAAACCGCCGCCATAGTTAGTACCCCCAGTAAAAGTTGATCCATATAACTTATTGTTTGTGGCTAATGTTAATCCACCAGAAGGAAACCCTCCATCTGTGCCTTGCATAAACTGCTTTATTATTGAAAAGCCTGTTCCATTTTCATTAATTTTAAATATTGTACCTGCATCGGTAGATCCACCTACTATACAACTGCCATACAAAACCCCATTATAGTAAGTTAGCCCATGGCGGATAACTCTACCTTCAGACCAATTTGTATTAAAGCGCTTAAGCACTGAATATCCTGTTCCGTTTTTATTTATTTTAAAAATAATAGAAGGCTCATCTGATATTTCTCCCCAGGAGCCTGTAGCACCAAATAAGTTGCCACCCGCACCTTCAGTAAGGTCTCCTATTACTCTACCATCTGCAGATGCGTTTGTAAATACCTGCAACACTGTATAATTACTGCCATCTGTATTAACACTAAATATTAAACGGTTGTTACTTGAACCCGAAACTCCGCTTCTGCTGCATACACCATACAACTTTGCATCAGATGCATACAACAATTTACCAACAGGTTGTTGTCCATTATCACCTGTAAAATAATAAATGTTTTGAAACCCGGTACCATCGCTGTTCATTTTAAAAATTGTTCCACCACCAGTGGCACCACCATTTTGAGTAAAACCATACAGCTTACCATCGGGTGCTTTAAAAATTGCGGCGGGGTTATACCCCTCAGGCACATTACCATAATCATGCAGGCTGGTTGTGGTTAATGCAGTAGCATCTGTTTTAGATAAATAACCATTTTTAAAAGCCCCGCCCTTAATAATATAAAATATTTGATTGCTTACAACAGAATACATTAATTCTGGCTCTCCGGCACCGGTGTTTATCTGCTGATAATTAGTTCCATCTTCATCAATACGGTATAATCCATTTTCATTTAAACCGATTAATTTACCATTTGCAGTTTTGGGATGGCAGATTGGGCCAAAATTAGATGTGGGAAATTCGAATAGCGATGTTAGCACCAAAGAAGTGGTATCAAACGAAAACAATTCACCCAGGTAATAGGTTGGTCCACCAAACCTCGTTACAAAAAATATTTTACCATTATCCTGTACCGGCGCACCGTAAGATGCAGGTTGCGAACCATTACCAAAAGTGCCAAATGACTTATGAACAGTAAATTCAGTGCCGTCTTTTTTCAGACTGAAAAATGTACCGGAGCTATTAATGCCTCCATATTCGCAAGTGCCATATAAACGCCCTGTTGGAGTTACACAAAGGGCATTGTTGTAAACTAAATTTCCATCTGTATTGGGATTAAACGTACGTAAAATAGTATAGCCAGTTCCATCAGTTTTTATTTTATATAAAAACCAATTGCTGCCGTCAAAACCTTTTGCATAGATCCATCCATCTGTGTCAATTGTAATCTGTGCACCATTTAAGGGTAGAACAGCCTGTACTACAGCAGCTGACCCGTTAGTTTCAATACGGTAAAGCTTATCGGAAATATTGATATAGATTTTTCCATCCGGGCCAAAAGCAGGCATAGAATTTTGCACAGCCTCGTTAGCAGCAGCATTATATATAACAGTGAAGCTACTGCCATCTGCGTTTACAGAAAACACAACCCCTCTGGAATTTGGGCCACCATTCTTTGTTGTACCATACAATTTTCCATCGGGGCCTTCTATTACGCCATTGCAATAAGTAGGGTCGTTAATATTAAAATTGCGTAATGCACCAGCTATGCCCGAACTGCTTATATACGTTGCGGCTGTTGCAGGTGTTGTACCAGAAATATTACCCGTAGTTGCAAAATTAACCTGTGCCTCTGCATATAAACAGATACAGGAAAGAAGGATATTAATAAATATTTTTTTGTTCATGTTTATTTAGATTATACCTAAGCCGTTTAAACGAATATAATGGAAGAATATTACTTCTTTAAATATTTAAAAGCTGCGGCTGTAATATTGCTTTTTTATGCAATGTAAAATATGTCTCAGCGGGTTTTCGCCTGATTTACTTTAAAGTTAAAAACACTTTCCAGCGAAACCCTGATGCAGGAAAGCCTTCTGTTTTTATAATCGCAAATTACAAGCATTTAAAGTGTACGTGCAAAAATGTTTTATCTGCCGCAAGTCATAAAACCGTTGCTAAGGTTTTCTTTCATCGCCATACTCCTGATGTATTCAATATTGACGATATAATTATCCATATTTATTCTACATCGGGGTTTCGCCGTAAGTTTATTTAGATGGAATTGTTAGTGGGCGAAAAACCCGCTGGGGCACAATATTAATTTCTTTACCCTTTGCTGAGCAATGTTTTATTATTTTTGAAAAATGAAGAAAATATTCCTTTCTATTTTATTTTTATATGTACTGCAAGCTCAATCACAAGACACACTTAAAATTAAACAAATAGACTCATTAGTGAAAGTCATCAACAACTCAGGTTTAAAAACGCAGTACGATTCAATTTTGCAAAATCATCCTGAACTGGGACTTAAAATGAAAACATATTTAACAGCAGTTACCAATGGGGAAGAATTAAAAAAATATGTAAATAAAGTAAATTCGGAGATAAAAGAAAACGGAAAGGTTAAGAAAATGAACAGTTCCAGTACCTTTTATTTTGATCAATATAAATTAATAAAAGTAGAAGAATTTGCCAATCAGGATGAAAAGCAGAAGCATTTTGACTGGTACTTTGCAAATGACAAACCGATATACTACACTATGCAATCTGATAAAGCTGTGGAAAGAGCTACCTTATTACTTGCAATTGCTGAAGGTTTTTTGAAACAATTTAAAAAATAAATATTTTCTACTTCATTGCCGTAAGAACCTGCCTTACACAGCCCCTTCATCAAACCACAAAACTATTTCCCACTTACCTTATCTTCATGGTATATTAAAACCACCAGGGCATTTGCATCCATCATACAGCTATACCACCGATGTACTCATTGCAGGCGCAGGCCCGGCGGGGGCTTCCACTTCTATCTTTTTATCAAAAGAAAAAATAAACCATATTATTATTGATAAAGCCGTTTTTCCCCGGGATAAAATTTGCGGAGATGCCATGAGCGGAAAAACGGTGGGCATACTAAAAAAAATGGAGCCGCACTGGCAGGAACATTTTTTGGCAGATGCCAATAAAAGCATCATCAGCACCGGCATACAATTTATTGGCAGCAATAAAACCAGTCTGGATATTCCTTTTCAATTAAACAACAGCAGCACAGGCAATCCGCCAGGCTTTGTGTGCAGACGTATAGATTTTGATAACAGCCTCCTGGGTTTAACACATAGCCCTTATGCAATTTTTTTGGCCGGCACCAGCATACAGGATATTGAACACACTGATGGCGGCCTGCTGGTAAAAGTAAAACAGCAGGGAGAAGAAAAAATAATTTTTACTAAAATGATTGTGGGTGCTGAAGGCCGTGGAAGCCTGGTGGCAAAAAAAATGGCGCAGCACAAAGCAGAAGCAAAACATAACAGTGCCGGCATAAGGGCATACTATACCAATGTAACCGGCATGCACGCAAACAATTATATTGAACTTCATTTTTTAAAAGAAATGCAGCCCGGCTATTTCTGGATTTTCCCTTTACCCAATGGGTATGCCAATGTGGGCATGGGCATGCTAAGCAGTGTAGTATCTGCAAAAAAAATAAACCTTAAACAACTAATGCAGGATGTAATAGAAAAGCACCCGGTAATAAAAGAACGCTTTGCCCATGCAAGCCTGCAGGGCAAAACAGAAGGCTGGGGCCTGCCCCTTGGTTCTAAAAAAAGAACGCTGAGCGGCCATCGTTTTTTATTAACCGGTGATGCCGCTTCATTAATTGATCCCTTTACCGGTGAAGGTATTGGCAATGCCATGGTAAGCGCATTGGTAGCATCAAGACAAATAAAAAAAGCGCTCGAAAATAATAATTTTTCTGCAGCTTTTTTAAAAGACTATGATAACGAATTATATAAAAAATTATGGCCAGAGTTAAAGCTGAGCCATTACCTGCAACTCCTCTCCAGCAAGCCCTGGCTGCTAAACTTTGTTATTGGCAAAGCCAGCCGCAGCAGGGAGCTTAGGGAAACCATCAGCTGCATGTTTGAAAATGTGGACATCAGGAAAAAATTTACCAGCCCGTTATTTTATTTAAAAATATTGTTTAACCGGTAAATGTTTGCAGCAAATTAAATAGGCTGATGGATTTACATTTTTTACCCTCATCTTCATCCACGGTGCTTTATACAAATGCATAAACGCAAGGCAGAAAAAGTTTAAAAAAATAACTATGTTTTTGCAGCTTTACAGGAAATAAAAAAGACCCCTTTTTCAAGGTGTCTTTTTTATTTTTATGCTTTAATAATTTATTTAGTTAGTACCTGCAGTTCCGCAGGCAGTGTACATTTCAGCAATTTTTTCTACCTTTTCTTTTTTGCTGATAGTACCATCTTTTAATTTTTCTGTTAATGATGTACAATCACCAAGGTATTCTATAAGTTGTTTTCTGCTGTTATGCAAACTGCTTTTTACTCCTTCGGTATCCCCGCTTTTTTTAATTACATAGTCGTTGCTGCCAGAAGGGATAAGCGTACGGTACACAGTGATTTTATCATTGTGAAAACTTGGTTTTAGCAAACTGTAATAAGCACTGCCAAGGCCAAGGCCGCCGAATTTTTTAACTGCATACTCCACCCCTTTATTATCTTTTAACGATGTAATGTCTGAAAGATCGGCCTTTATTGTTTTTACCTGGCCTTTCTCATCTTTTGTAGTGATGATTACATTTGCGTTTTGTGCATCCAGGCTTAATATATTGCCACCGGAAGCGTTATCCAGCTTACTTATTTGTATCTGCCCTTCGTAGGTACCGGCAGTTTTTTTTGTATCTATGGTTACCGTACCATTAATAGTTGCATACTTAAAATTTTCTTTTAATTCCTGCAAACTCATTACCGGTGCAGCCTCATTAATATCCGCAAGAGCAGGATACATTTGCGCAAGCATTTTTTCGCAGTTATCGCTATGCTTAATTTTAATTAAGCCCATCATCATTTTATGCACTTTATCAATGGCTTTATATTTTTCAATATACTCCGCAGCCTTTTCTTCATCCGCTTTAAGAATATAATAAATACTCAGGTTCTGGTAAGCAGCCCTCTTTATTTCAATAGTATCCACATCACCGGTATATACACTTGCTTTTTCCCAATAGGCTACCTGGGG